>NZ_JBANBA010000001.1:0-285681 GCF_059803475.1 Bradyrhizobium sp. UFLA05-89
CGATGCCTTCACCCCCGAGGAATGCGCCAACTACCTCAAAAATTCAGGCTATCGAACTTAATGCCATCACGCTTTAGCGGTGTGGCCAGCCGTCGACGGCTAATTCGCGGATAGCGCTATCTTGGCGACCTCGGCCATCCAGCTTGATGCCACCGGCAGGATCGCGTCGTTGAAATCGTAACGCGGGCTGTGAAGCTCGGCGCCGTCGCGCAAGGGCCCGTTGCCGATCCAGACGAAGGCGCCGGGGCAATGCTGGAGATAGAAGGCGAAATCCTCGCCGGCCATGCTCGGGGCGAGGTCGCGGCGCTGCGGTGCCTGCACCTTCTCCGCGGCGATGCGCGCAAGGCTCGCCTCCGCCGGCGTGTTGACGACCGTGCCGACGCCGAAGGTGATGTCGGGCGTGACCTTGACGCCAAAGCTCGTCGCAATGCCGGCGCAGGTCCGCTCGATGGCTTCGACGATGGTATCGCGTACCGCGCCGCGATGATTGCGCAGCGTGCCGCGGATCACCACGCGCCCGGCGATCTGGTTCGCCGCCGTGCCGCCCTCGATCGCGCACAGCGACAGCACGGCGGTGTCGAGTGGATCGACATTGCGCGCCACGATCGATTGCAGCGCCACGATCAGGTGGCCGGCGGCGACGACCGGATCGCGCGTCAGATGTGGCATGCCGGCGTGACCGGCGTGTCCCTCGATCGTGAGCGTGACGCGCCCGCCGGACGCCATGACGACGCCGTCGTGGACCGCGATGGTGCCGGCGTCCAGCCCCGGCCAGTTGTGAAAGCCGAAAATCCGCGTCATCGGAAAACGCTCGAACAGGCCGTCCGCGACCATCGCGCGCGAGCCACCAAAACCTTCCTCGGCCGGCTGGAAGATGAAATCGATCGTGCCGCTCCAGCTCCGATCTGCTGCGAGCAGCGCGGCCGCGCCGAGCAGCGATGCTGTGTGGCCGTCATGGCCGCAGGCATGCATGACACCTTGATGATGCGAGGCGTAGGCAAGCCCCGTTTCCTCGGTGATCGGCAGCGCATCCATGTCGGCGCGCAAGCCGACGCGGCCTTGCGCGGATCCGCGCGTCAGCGTCGCGACGATGCCGTGGCCGCCGATGCCGGCCTCGAAGGGAATGCCGAGCTCGGCTAGCTTGTCCTGCACGAAGGCCGACGTCGCCTTCTCCTGCAAGGACAGCTCGGGATTAGCATGCAGATGCTGGCGCCACGCGGTCAGTTTCTGGTGAAGGTCAGGTGTCAAGGCAGGTGTCTTTCGGATGGTGCCGGCACCGCCACCATAGCCGAATCTCCGGCTCGTACATCCGGCATGCCGGAATGGCTCGCGTGCAACAAAGCGCTTCGCTCAAGGCGAAAGCTGTGCCAGCCCTTGCCAGTCGAAGTTGATGCCGTGACCGGGACGCATTGGCGCCAGCGCCATGCCGCGGTCGAGCACCAACGGATGCTCGATATAGCGGTCGAGCCCGAAACCGTGCGCCTCGAGATAGGAGCGGTTCGGGCAGGCCGCGAGCAGGTGCACTGTGATGTCGTGCGCACCGTGGCTGGTGACGGGCAAGTTGAAGGCCTCAGCGAGCCGCGCGATCTTCATGAACGCGGTGACGCCGCCGCAATTGGTGACGTCGGGCTCGGGATAGGACACCGCGCCCGCGGCGATGTAATTCTTGAACTCCCATAGCGAGCGCAGATTTTCCCCCGCCGCGATCGGCACGCCGCCGGAGCTGATGATACGAGCATGGCCTGCGACGTCGTCGGGGATGATCGGCTCCTCGAGCCAGGTGAGATCGAACGGTTGCAGTGCGCGGGCAGCGCGGATTGCCTCCTCGACGCTCCATTTCATGTTGGCATCCGCCATCAGCGGAAAACCGTCGCCGAGATGTGCTCGCATCGCCGCGACGCGCGCGACGTCGGATTTGAGATCGGGCCGACCGACCTTCATCTTGATGGCGCAAAAACCCTTGGCGAGATTGGCCTCGGTCTGCTTGAGAAGCGCCTCAACCGGGAGATCAAGGTCGATGCCGCCGGCATAGCAGGGCACGCGGGCATCGAAACCGCCGAGCAGGCGGAACAGCGGCAGGTTCGCGCGGCGTGCCTTCAGGTCCCACAGCGCGATGTCGAGCGCGGAAAGCGCGAGCACCGCGGCGCCGCCGCGTCCGCCATAATGCAGGCCCCACCAGACGTGGTGCCAGATCGCCTCGGTGTCGTCGGCCTCAAAGCCTTCGATCAGTTCGGGGATTTCACGTTTCAAGATATCGGCGATCGCGCCGCCATTGCGGCCGACGGTGTAGGTGTAGCCCGTTCCTTCCGCGCCACCGGCATCGCGCACGCGGCAGGTGATGAGCTCGAACGCCCTGATCTCGCCATGCGTGCTGTCGGAAAGGGTGACGGGGAGGGGGATCCGGTAGAGTCCGGTCTCGGCCGTTATGATGCGCGCCATGCTTCCATCCCGCATTTTTCTTTGCAGGGTACGCCGATCGCACCAGCCGGATCAAGCGACAGCTCGCAGGATGGGTCAAGCGGCTTGTCCGCCGAAGCCTGAGAGGCAAAGGTGGAAGCGATGCCCATCATCCATTTCAAGATGGGCTTCGCGCGAAGCTCGATATCCTGGATGGCTCTTCCCCGGCCGGATGGAATTCAAGCGTCGGAGGCAGATATCAGAGCATTGCTGGCGGAATCGATCGGGCACCGCGCGGGTCGATATTCGGGTTCGAGGCGACGTAGTCGATCTCGCCACGCGAAATGCCGATGTCCATCAGCTCCCGGTCGGCGAGATTCGACAAGGCGGCGCTCAGCCGCGCGCGCTTGCGCCGCTCTTGAAACGCCTCCCAATGTCTTTCCAGGAATCTGACGACGCGCCGGGCGGAAGCGAGCCTTCTGTCCAACCGTGTTGCATTGTAGGTCGTGCTCATGGGCGCAATCTCCGGATTCCAAAATCGGCCGGCCCGCGCATCGTCGCCGCCGCCTCGCTAGCGGGCAGTCTTCAAATCAACTGTGATCGAAACACGGTTGGCTTCGCTATCACTTGGAGCGCGCAGCCAACATTTCTGTCTGACGGAGGCAGGCGCAGCCGCTGCGACGGTTACGTCGAAGGCACCCGCGATAGCTCCGGTCCAAACAGCTTCCTGATGGAAATCTCCTGCGCAGAAAATTTCGCAAGCCGACTTCCGTCGACGACTTTAGCTCGCTGCCGCAGGGGCCATTGTGAGCGAATTCACAGGCAGCAGCGAATTTCGAACGCCCGCGACAATTCGTCTCGCCGAGAATGTGCCGAAAGTTGTGCGCAAGCTTTCCTCAACCCGCCCCGAACGTCGGCAGCCAGGGCGAAAGCCCCGGCGCGCTCTCTCATCGATTCATGCGCGGCGATGGCGAGCTTGGCGATGTATAAGCCAGAAAAATCAGCGTTCCCGCCGCAAGCGCTGCGGCCATGAACAGCAGCACCGCCGGCAGCCCCGCGAGCGCCGCCACTGCGCCGGTGGTCGACTGCATCAGGGCTGCGCCGAGGAAGAAGGCGAGGTTGACCGCGGCGAGTGCCTTGCCCGCAACTTGCGCGTCGACGAGCTGCCGGGACATGCCGAACAGTAGCGGTTGTGCGGAGGTCGCAAGGCCAATGAGCACGAACAGCACGAGGTCGTATTGCGGCGGCATGACGGGAACGCCGAGCAGCAGAGAGACCGCAAAGCGCGGTGCGCCGAGCGCCATCAGCGCGAGCAGAAATGCGGCGACGAGGTGCGCGCTGGCAACCAGCTCGCGGCGGCGGCCGAGCCTGCGATCGATCATGCCGATGCAAAGCGGCCCCGCGATCATCGCGATCGTGAAGGCGCCGAGCTGGTTGCCGGCCTCGACTCGCGACAAGCCCTTGATCTCCATCAGCCACGGCCCGCCCCACAGTCCCCGCAGCACCAGCGAGGTCGCAAGCGACACCAGTGCGAGCGCGATCAGCCCGCGCAGGGGACGCGACAGACCGAGCCGCAGCACCTCGATCATCTGCGACAGGGCTGAGGAATCGTCCTTGTGCTCGGCCGGCTGGTTCGGCACAAGCACGAACACGGCGAGCGCCACCAGGATGCCCGCGAGCCCAGCGATCCAGAACCCGGCGCGCCAGCCATAATGATCGACCACGAAGGCGAGCGGGCTCGATGATAGCAGCATGCCGATATTGCCGATCGAGAGGATCGCGCCCGACCACAGGCCGAACCGCGCCGTCGAGAGTTGTTTGGCAGCCAACGTCATCGGGCACATCAGCATGCCGGAGGTGGCGACGCCCAGCAGCAATTGACCGAACGCGAAACTTTCCGGCCCGGTCGCAAAGCCGGAAGCCGTGGCGCCGACCACGGTCCCGCCGAGCAGGCTGAGCGACACCGGCCGCACGCCAAAGCGGTCCATGGCCGCGCCGACCGGAATTTGGGCTGCGGCAAAGGCGAAATGATAGACCGAGGTGAGGCTGGCCAGCGCCTGCGGCCTGATGCCGAAATCCGCCGCCATCAGATCGATGCTGACCGCCGGGATGGTGCGCAGCAAGGTCGAGAGCATGTGACCGCAGGCGAGCGCGATCAGCGCAAGGATCAGAGCGCGGGTGCCAACTCCCGTTTCCTCCGTGGTCACCGCAGTCACGAGCGTCCTATCCCGATAAAGCTTTTCGGTGGC
Source organism: Bradyrhizobium sp. UFLA05-89 (assembly GCF_059803475.1). Lineage (NCBI taxonomy): Bacteria > Pseudomonadati > Pseudomonadota > Alphaproteobacteria > Hyphomicrobiales > Nitrobacteraceae > Bradyrhizobium > Bradyrhizobium sp. UFLA05-89. The sequence continues at coordinate 4,647 of NZ_JBANBA010000001.1, forward strand.
GTTACACGATTGGGGGAAGGGTGCCAACTGCGGGAAAGACAGCCCCGTTATTCCAGATTGATTTGCTGTTCGAGGCTGCTGGCCTCATCCTGTCCCGCGTATGATGGCACACCGAGCGACAGGCTCAGGGTCAGCACCGTGACCGCAACACGAAACGATGCTTTCACGGCCTTCATCACGCATTTCTCCGACGCGCAAACCGCGCAGCAATCACGTCAGGATTTGTTGGTGATCCCTTGCGTCGTCGGGGTCGGAGGCGAGCCTCAAAGCTTTGGCAGCCGCCATATTGAGGGTCCACGCGCGACGAACGAGCCGATCGCTTCGCTTGTTCGAAGCGATCGGCCAAGTCTAGGGAGGAACCGCCCGTGGGGCGCGGCAAAGCGAGCTAATGCTCACGTACCAGCATAGTCTGCCCGGCGAACACGGACTATGATCTAGGTCACATGAGAACGAGCCACAGGGTGACGTCAGATCGCCCCGATGTCGTTGGTGTTGTACCCATCCGAAACTTGCATCCGCTGCATCGCGCCGGTCTCCTCGTGCCACGGTAATCCGGAGACCGGCAACGCCGACACTTGATGCATAGCCCGCCGCCGCAGGTCGGCGCGCAGCCGCTCGAAGACGCCACTCCAGTCGTTTCGCCGCTCCTGCCGATATAGTCTCGCGGTCGGGTACCACGGACTGTCCTCACGCTTGAGGAGCCAGCGCCAATCGGGGGTGAACGGCAGCAGGGTCCATACCGGGCGTCCGAGTGCGCCGGCAAGGTGCACGACCGACGTATCGACCGAAATCAGCAGATCAAGGGCGCACAGGGCAGCCGCCGTGTCTGCGAGATCGTTCAAATGCGGCGACAGATCGGTAACGGCGTGCGACAGTTCGAGCAATGCGGCATGATCCGCAGGCCGGACATCTTTCTGCAGGCCATAGAGCCGTACTCCGGGAGTAAGCAGTTCGGGTAGCAAAGCGGCCGCGGCGATCGAGCGCTGGCGATCACCCCTGTGTTTGGGGTTCCCGGACCAGACGACCCCCACACGGAGGTCGCCGTCGGCACCGAGGTGCTGCTGCCAGGCCGCGACTGCCGCCGGATCAGCGACAAGATAGGGGATTTCGGCCGGAATGTTGTCGAGATCGGTCCTGAATAGCCGCGCCAGGCTCATGAGCGGAATATGAAAGTCGAAGTGCGGCCGTTGCGCGTCTTCACCGATCACCGTTACTCCGGCGAGCGATGAGCGCAGCAGCCGCTCGAGCCCGCGGGGCGCAAGCAGGATCACGCGGGCGCCGGCGCGCGCCAGCAGCGGAAGATAACGGACGAATTGCAGGACGTCACCGAGCCCCTGCTCAGAGCGCACAAGCAGGGTGCGGTTAGCAAGATCTTCGCCTTGCCAGAGCGGTTGCGGCAGGTTCGGCGCGCTGAGGTTGCGAACGCCGCCGCGCCAGCGCCACTCGTATTCGTCCCAGCCTTGGTCAAGTTTGCCGTGCCGTAACAGGTTGATTGCCAGGTTGAACCGGATCTTGCCAGAGCTCGGTGCCAGCGCCGCAGCTCGCTGAACGACGTCGAGCGCAATCTCGCCGCGACCTTGTTGCTGGAGGGCGACGCCGAGATTGGACAATGCCTTCGCGTTCTCTGGATCCAGCACGAGGGCCTGCCGATAGCATGCGATCGCGGCGTCGAGCTGGTCCTGCCCCTGGAGGGCAACGCCGAGATTGATATGTGCGTCAACATGCGCGGGATCGAGCGCCAGCGCCTGGCGGCATGCCGCGACCGCCTCATCACGACAGCCAAGCTCTTCGAGGGCAGCACCGAGATTAATGGAAGCTTCAACGTTCGCGGGATCGAGGACCAGCGCCTTGCGGTAGCACACGATTGCCTCGTTGTGGCGACCGAGCTCCTCGAGCGCAAGGCCGAGATTGACGTAGGCATCGGCTCCGTCGGGACGGAGTTCGATCGCCCGCCGGTAAGCATCCACGGCGGCATCCGGCCGGCCGGCATCCTTGAGCACCACGCCCAGATTGAAGTGAATCACGGCCGAGTTCGGATCGCGGGTCACGGCCTGCTGCATGGCCTCGACCGCCTCGGCGTGCTGACCGCTGTCGTTGAGGGCAATACCGAGCTTGGAATGGAGCTGGGCGCGAGCCGCCGCCAATCGGATGGCGCGCCGATAACACGCGATGGCATCGACGCGGCGGCCGTCGACCGTGAAGGCGTCGCCGAGAATCTCAAGTGCCTGCGCATCGTTCTGGCGGATCGCCAAGGCGCGCTGCAGCAGCTCGATCGCCTCAGCGCGCGCTTCGGGCGTGCCGTCGAGGCAGAGCGCCACCGCCAGCAGCACCATGGCATCCCGATGGCGATGGTCTTTCGCCAGGATGGCACGGCACAGCGCCCCCGCCTCAGCAAGACGGCCACACGCGTGATGGCTCACGGCGGTCACAAAGGTCGCCCTGACGTCGCCGATGTGAACCATGGCGTTGTTCATCCCAGTTCCGCGTCCTGTTCTTCGATCTTCAACGGCCGGCATGCGGATTTCAGGCAGAGTTTCGCGGTGAGCGGAACGGAGGGGATACGCGTCGGAGGTCCTGTGGGTAAAGCGGAGCAAAACTCATCGTCACCGCGATGCGGAACAGGATGGTTTTCGGCGCAGGTTTCATTGGCGACGAAGGACACGCATTTTGTGAAGCAACGATCGGGCAATGGAGACGTTCTGCCGGCGGGGAGGGCGGCGTGGCACTCAACAAAAGAGGAGTAGATGATGGACGCTCCGCGTACGCGACCAAAAATCCCCGGCTACGCAGGGCGTCGGATGCGTGACGTGGCCTGCTCGGATTATGTGGCGACAAGATAGATCGCGATGACGATGACCGCGGCCGAGACCAGCGCCGTAAACAGCATGCCATAGGGACGAGCCCACCTGCCTTCCGTCGTCCCGGCGACGTTGAGCTGCGGCGGTTCGGCTGGACCTTCGCGTATCATCGTCGCCTGTACTTCACAGGGATGAACGACGATGTGACGCCGTGTTCCGCGTTTGTCGCGAGGGAAAACCGCTTCATACATTTTCCGGACCATGCTCTAGCGAATTCGCGGTGCGGAACTTCTTGAGGCGGGTCGAGCTAGGGAACGATGCCACGGCAGGCCCAGGCGACGTTTGCAAAGGACCTCGGGCCATCGGGCCGGCCAGCCTCGTAGGCATCGCGCACGGCGGCGTCGGTGCGCGCTCGCTCCGTAGCGTCGAGCGATGCCACATATTTGCCGAGCGGCCCTTCGCCAGCGGCAATCGGCGCCCAATAGTCGGCAAAGCTTTGGTAGTCCATGCGGATCATCAGCTCCATTTCCGCCACGTCCACGAGACCCTGTTCGACAAAATTCCGCCTCAGTTCTCCCGGCTGCATCATCGGTTGAAAGCAATAGCGACTGCGCAGCTGTCGCCCGCTTTCACCGAGTGCCGCCACCGTGTCGACCATCATGCGCATGCCGGGCATGCCGCCGAGATGATCCCACACCGCTGCCGCGACCACGCCGCCCGACCGAACGACGCGGCGCATCTCGGCTACTGCCTTGCCGGCTTCGGGAACGAAGTGGAGCACGAGAAGCGCCAAAGCGCGGTCGAACGCGCCGTCCTCGAAGGGCAGGGCGCAGGCATCCGCTTGCCGGACGTTTATTCGCGGGTGTGTGTTGCGCCGGATCACCTCTTCGACAAAGACCGGCGAATAGTCGACTGCGGCGATTTCGGCGAGGTCAGCGGTTTTGGCGAGCGCGAAGGTCAAGCTCCCGGTGCCGCAGCCGACGTCGAGAATCCTTTCGCCGTCGGCAACCCCTGTGAAGTCGATGAATAGCCGCGCGAGTCGTCGACTCCAGCGGCCCATGAGCTGCTCATAGCCCGCGGCGTTGTGGACGTTGAATTCGGAGGTCATCGAAGTCTCCGTGCGCTCGCTCGATTTCTGGACTCGGCGAGCTCCTTTGACGGTTACCATGCCTCATCGAGGCCGAGATGCTCGAACACTTCGCGACGAAGCTCAACGAAGCGTGGATCGCCCCGGTGGCGTGGATAGGGCTGGCTGTTGACGATCTCGGCCTTGATCCGTGCTGGTCGGTCGCTCAGCACGACGACGCGGCCGGCAAGCAAGAGCGCCTCCTCGACATCGTGCGTGACCAGCAGCGTCGTGAAGCTTGAGCGCTGCCAAAGTGATACAAGTTCCGCCTGCATCGCGATGCGCGTCAGCGAGTCGAGCTGGCCCAATGGCTCGTCGAGAATGAGCAGCTTCGGGTCGTTGACCAGCGCGCGCGCCAGAGCCGCGCGTTGCGCCATGCCGCCGGAAAGCTGGTGCGGGTAGGCATTGGCGAAACTCGTGAGCCCGACCAGGCGCAGGGCGTCTTCAATACGTCCTCGATGGGAACGCAGCAACCCGCGTGCCTCCAGGCCCAGAGCAACGTTGCTCCAAACCGTCCGCCATGGGTAAAGCGTGGGATCTTGAAAAACGACGACGCGCGACGGATCGGGCGCTTCGATCTCCTTTCCCTCCGTTAGCAGGGAGCCGGCTGTTGGTGTGTCGAGCCCTGCAACCAGCCGCAGCAGGGTCGATTTTCCGCACCCACTCGGTCCCAGGAGAGCGACGAATTCGCCGCGGCCGACCTGCAGGCTGATGCGGTCCAATACCGGCAGCGGTTGCCCTTCGAGATCGAAGCGATGGCTTACTTCGCGGAGCGTCAGCGCGGATCCGCGGACCGGGTTTTCGCTTGCGATCGCCGCTACCACCGCACCAGACCTTTCTGCCAGGATAGCAGGTGGTCCCGCAAGCGGAACAGCAACGTGATCAGTCCGGAGCATAGGAACGCCATGAGCAGCAGCGCGGCGTACATGTTGGCGTAAGCCGCCCAACCCTGCGCCCATTGCAGATACCAGCCGAGCCCCGCCTTCACGCCCAGCATTTCGGCAACGACGAGAACCGCAAACGAGTTGCCGAGGCCCATGAACAGGCCAACGAAGACATGCGGCATTGCCGCCGGAATGGCGACCTTGAGCACGAGGAAACGCTGAGTCGCTCCCAATGTCCGCGCGATATCGTAATAGGCGCTCTTCACGCCGGCGACACCCGACCAGGTGAGCACGGTGACCGGGAATCCGGTGGCGAGCGCAATCAGGAAAATGCTGGCGCTGAAGCTCGACGGGAAAACGAAAAATGCGAGCGGCAGCCAGGCCGTCGCGGGCAGCGGCCCGATGAATCGCAAGACTGGGTGGATCCAATAGCCGACGAGCCGCGACCAGCCGATCGCCACGCCGGTCACAAACCCCACCGCCGCACCGATAAGATAACCGGTCGCGAGCAGACGAGCCGAGGCGAAGATGCCTTCAACCAGCCGCCCCCAGTCGTCGATGACGACTTCGACGATGGCCTGCGGCGGCGGAAAAAACGGCAACGGAAGCAATCCGAGCTTTGCTGTCACGACCTCCCAGGCAGCCAAAAACAGCGCAAGCGCGAACAGCCAGGGGAAAAGCCGCTTGAGACGCTGAAAAGCAGAAAAACGAACGCCGGCAACGGCCGCCAAGGCAAGGGCAACGGCCAATGCTCCACAAGCAATGGCGAGGCCGTCCGTGTAGATCCAATCGTTTTCGGGTCTATCCGGCCAGAACGCAGTGAGCGCGGCAACCACAGACCATGCGGCGGCCACAGATAGTCCGCCGATTAACGGCCCAGTGGTTGAACGTTCAAAAACGCCGAAACCCGATTTCTCTGATGGCCTCGGCACTTCGTCGATGACCGAGCTCACTGCGAATCTTCCCAATCGGCTCAGCTTAGAACGTCAAGATAGATCCGTTCGGCGAACTTGGCCGGATCAGTGCTTCGCTTGATGACGTTCACTGCCTTGAGTTCATCGGTGTACTGTAAAAGCTGCTTCTTGAGCACCGCGCCGACGGGATGATTGTGGTGAGTATGGCTGCGATACATCGTGGCGAGATCCTCTACGGACCCTTTCCCGCCATAGCCCGAATAGATTGCTGCGGCATCGGCGGGATCGGTGGCAACTCGGTCTGCCGCTTCCAGTATCGATCGTGTGAGAGCGGCCGCCACCGGCATTTCGTTTCGGGTGAGGCTGCCACGTATCGCGAGAACGCAGCAGGTTCGATCGACGAATTCACCCGTCAAGTTCGTCGCGATCTCGTTGAGCTTGCCGTCCTTGAGCCACAGATAGGGCAGCGGATCGATCTCGGCCAGCGCCTGCACTTCGCCCTTATCGACGGCAAGCGCGAGCAGATTGGCCGGGTACTGGCGCCACTCTACCTCTTGGGCCGGATCGATGCCCTTCTTGGCGAAGTAGATCGAAAAGAAGTTCTTCGCGGGGCTCGCTTGATCGCTGATCGCGATCGCCTTGCCGCGCAGGGACTCCAGGCTGTCAATGTTCGCGGCCTTGGAGCCGAGGAGCCGGATGCAGCCGCCATGCACCCCGGCGGTGATCCGAACGTCGAAACCTTGCTCCAGCGGTTTGAGCCAGCGCAGGGCCAATCCTAGACCAGCATCCGCCTTGCCGGTTGCAATCGCCTCCAACAACTGGTCGGTCGAACCCCCGAAATTGACGAAATCGACATCGAGGTTGTGCTTGGCGAAGATACCCCGTTCCTTGGCGACTGGCGCAGCGACTGTGCAGGCCGCGTTCGCGTTCCAGGCGATCTTGAGTTGGCGGGGCGGGCCCTGCAGCTCTTCGCTGCTCGCTGCGACGCGGCAAATAAAGGGCTCGGCCGGAATATCAGACAGCGATCCAGTCCCGGATGCCGTCAGCGCGCGAGCTGCTCCGAACATCCCAAACGGCGCCGCGGCGCCGACGGTGCAAACCAAGGTGAGCACCGAGCGGCGAGAGAGGGCACCTCGCTTTGCCTCGGACAGACCTTGCGTCAAGCTGTTGTCAATTTCGCGCTTTTCCATGTGTTGCTCCCAAACTCGCGTGTGAATGGAAAAAACCCATCGGAACCGGGTGGCGCTTTGTGGGGCCTTAGCTCGCCTCTCTTGCTTTGGGCATCATCCGAGCCCGTCGGCTGCACTGGTATGAAGCGTTTCACACTAACGCAAAAAATTGGAAGGAGATAGCTGCGCGACGATCAAGGCTCTCGTCAATCGTGTTGACCTACTCGCGGCAAGCTACCGGTTGGGTTTCGCGCCCTTGATCCATGTCGACCCTTCGCTTCACTTGCTCGATTGCGGGAATGTCATCAATGTTGCGCCGGGGCATCCTTGCAAGGAGGTCGCATGATTACCGCCGTTGTACGATACAAACTGCCGCCGCAGATCGACTACGCGGCGTGTCGCGAGCACTTTCACAAGATCGCACCCAACTTCCGCGAAGTGACAGGGCTGATCAGCAAGCACTTCATCTGGTCCGAGAGCGGCTGGGCGGGCGGCGTGTACCAGTGGGAGCGCATCGAGGACGCCAAGGCGTTCTACTCCGGGCCGTGGCTCGAGGGCATCATCCAGCGCTACGGCATGAAGCCGCAGATCGATCTGTTCGAGGTCTTTGCGGTGACCGACAACGCCTGCGGCAAGGTCGAACTGTTCAAGGAGACCATTGCCGCCAAGTGACTCCGAGCAAGTCTCGCTCATCTGCTTTTAGAGCATGGCATGCAGAGCCCTGGCGTCGTCGGCGGTAGCGAGATGACGTCCGAGTAAGGCCCTGCATATCTCAAGGTTTCGGCTGCATGCCCTGCAAAAAGCGAAGCGGGTTGAGCGGGCCAATGGGGATCAGTTCGAAGCTCATCATATGTGCCTTACCCAAAGGCAGCTTTTCGAGCATTTCGTGAGCGACCGCCGGATCAGTGACGTTGATGATGAACGCCACGCCCGGCTTTCCCTGTAACGAGTACCACTGCTCGATCTTGCCATCGAGGTAAAGGTCGACAGTTTCCCGAACTTCCTCCGGTAGGACAGCAAACACCTGCGATTGTTCAAAACCGGGATTGATTGTCCCGATGGCGAGAATTTTGGTCGTCGGCGTCGTTTTCATAGCGGCTCCTTGTGCGTTTGCTGAATTGAAGCCGGCGAGGCAGCCGATAAGTGTCAATGCGGCGGCAGAAGCGAAGTTCATGTTGTCTCCCCTCTGTGTGTCGCTCGGGCGACCGAGTGAACCCGTTGGGAGAGCATCGCCTGCGAGGCAGCCGGATAGCAACGATAATCGCCTCTTCCGCGGAGGCGCGCAGTCCATTGAATGGTGACATCAAGGGTCAATGCAGGACGAAAAGGGCCGCCCGCTCGGAGCAATCGGCCAGTCTCACTTGAGCTCCCTGAGCAGTCTCCGCGTCTCACTCAACAATTCCTGAATTTGCTTTTGCTCGGCCATGGCCTTCTTCGTGAACAGCCCATGCTTCCGGGCATTCCTGTTTCCCCGTGGCGCGCCCGATCTCTCCGCGCCGCCGTGCATTCGGCAGCGCCTCTTACCCTGCGTTGCCGGTGCGCGACAGATGCCGCCGCTGCGCGTTCTGGCGCCGCAGCGCGGGCTTGCCAGCATCGCGCTCGTGGTGCGGGCGTGACCGCCGCTCATGCGGAGGCATCTTGGCTTGCGTCGACGGGGTCCCGTCCGCCGACAGGTGTCATCGGGACCGTCCGCGCATTCGCTAGCGCGGCTACCGGGCTCGCCTCCGACACGATCATGCGCGCGTGCTGCGTGACGTTGCCGACAATGGCCTTGCCGCCGTCCTGCACCGACAGGTTTTGCACGGTGATGGCCGGCTCGCCCTTGTTCCGGTAGCGGTTGAGCGCCTCGATCTGGGCCGGAAACGTACGTACGAGCTTGCCGAGCGCACGGGCGGCGCTGTCCTGGCACTGGATGTCGCCGGCGCTGGCGAGATGATGCGCACTTCGCATCGCGGTAACGTGCACGGCGATCATCTGCGCCGCCAGCATGGCCTCGATGGCATCCCGGGGCTTGATGCCCTGCATCATCGAAATCATGAAGGCGAGGTTGGCGTGGTCGAGCTTGTTGCCGTTCACGCTCGCCTTCACCAGTTGCTTGAGAATGCCGTACATGGCGTCGCTGTCGGCGACCCCGAACGTCTCAGCCATCAGCCGTTCGCCCGTCTCCAGATCCGGATGGTCGATCTCAAAGCCGCGTTTGGAGAACTTGATCCTCGGGAATTCTGTCGTTTGCGGTCGATCGCCTGCTGCGATTGCCGCGGTGTTGTGGTTCGAAGAGGGCGTCATGTCGCTGCTTCCTTGGGTCGGCGCAGGCGCGTGGGTGGATGCGCGCCAGGCCGATCGCCTGTCCGCGGCCCGCCGGACCGATTGCTGATGTCGTTGAGGATGTTTTGCGCGCAAGGTGTCGCGACGCGCCGTTGCCGGGCACGCCGTGGGTCGCTTCAGGGATTTGGCAATGATGGCATTATGCCGGTGATTTGCCCGACGTGTCAAAGGATTTCGTAAAATCGTAAGGCCTGTGCCTCCCGTCCCCGCTACTTTGCATCGGGGTTGTCTTCGAGAGTTTTGATGGGGCTGGCCAAACCGGCCTGACATGGCGCGCCTCGCAGCTTAAAGCCACAGGATCTGCTTGCGATAGCTGAGGTCAGTCAGAAGCGGCTTGGCTGGGCCCTGGTGGAATACCGCGCCGCGCTCCAGCGCGAAGACGCGATCGGCGAGCGCGAGCACGAGGTCGAGATTGTGCTCGACGATCACGATCGACGTGTGTCGCCGGAGCTGGTCGAAAACCTTGAAGAGCTCGAGCGTCACCGCCGGTGCAAGCCCCTCGAAGGGCTCATCGAGCAGCAGCAGGCGAACATTGCCGGACATCGCCCGGGCGACCGCCACCATCTGCTGCTCGCCGCCGGACAGATAATCTGCCGCGACGTTCATGCGCTCCTTCAGTCGCGGGAAGGTGCGCAGGATCTGCGCCTCGTCCCAGACCACGCCGTCGCTGCCGTCGGTCTTGCGTGCGAGGCGGCCGAGCGCGAGGTTCTCCCGGACGGTCATGCCGGCGAACAGGCCGCGGCCCTGCGGCACATAGCCGATGCCGCGGCGCGCGATGTCGGGCGCGTCGAGGTGCACGATGTCCTCGCCGCGATAGTCGATGCTGCCGGATGCCGCGGGCACGAGGCCTGCGAGCGTTTTCAGCAGCGTCGACTTGCCGGCGCCGTTGCGACCCAGGAGCGCGACGATCTCGCCCTCGCGCACGTCGAGCGAGGCGTCGTTCAGAATGTGGCTCTTGCCGTAAAACGTGTTGACGTGCTCGAAGCGCAGGATCGGCTTTGTCGCGCTTGCGGCATCATCGCTGCGCTGATGCGCGACGGCGGGGATGCCCGTGCCGGTGTAGATCTCCTGCACCCGCAGATCTGCGCGCACCGCATTGGGGCAGTCCGACATCAGCACTTCGCCCTGGTTCATCACGGTGACGACGGCTGAGAAGCCGAGCACGCGGTCGATGTCGTGCTCGACGATCAGCACCGGGATGTTGGCGGCGATGTTCTTGACGAGGTTGGAGACGCGCTCGCGCTCGGCGGCGGCAAGGCCCGCGAGCGGCTCGTCGAGCAGCAGCACCTGCGGCTTGCAGCCGAGCGCGATGCCCAAATCAACAAGTCGCTGCCCGCCATAGGAGAGCTCGCCGCCCTCAATCTCCTCGATGCCTTCGAGCCCGAGGAATTTGATCAGCTCAGCCGTCTCGGCGTGGATCTCTTCGTACGCGTCGATGTCGTTCCAGATGTTGAAGCGCATCGGCCGGCGCGCCTGAAGCGAGAGCCTTAGGTTCTCGTAAATGGTGAGGCCGCGGAACAGGTTTGTGATCTGGAACGAGCGTGCCAGCCCCCGATGGCAGATCAGGTTCGATGGTACGCCCGCAACCTCACGGCCGTTGAGGCGGATGCTGCCCTGGTCGGGCGCGTAAAGGCCGGAGACCAGGTTGAACAGCGTGGTCTTGCCGGCGCCGTTCGGCCCGATCAGCGCGTGGATTTCGCCGGCACTGATGCTGATGCTCGCATCGTGCACGGCACGGATGCCGCCGAACTTTTTCGAGACGCCGCTCACCTCGAGCACCGTGCCCTTCAGCGCCTCGGTCCGCAGGAAGGCCGGCAGCGGCAGGCCATCATAGATCTTGCGCCGGCTCATCGCTGCCGACTCTTCGCTGGCAGGCTGGATGCGACGCATGATCAGCGCGCCGATGCCGACGAGGCCGCCGGGCGAAAACATCACGAAGGCGACGAAGGTGATGCCGAACCAGAGCAACCAGTCCGACGTCCAGATCGAGAACAACTCGCGGAACAGGATGAAGAACAACGCGCCTAATGCGGGGCCGAGCATGCTGCGCATGCCGCCGATCACGACCATCGCAAGAAGCTCGCCGGCAAACGGGACGGAGACGGCCTCCGCCGAGACGAGATAGTTCAGGAACGCGATCAGCGCGCCGGCAATGCCGGTGACTACCGCCGAGATCACGAAGACCGCGAGCTTGTAGCGTTCGACCGGATAGCCCTGGAACGTCGCGCGCAGCTGGTTCTCGCGGATCGCGACCAGCACATGGCCGAACGGCGAGCGCGCCAGGCGCAACAGGAGGTAGAGGACGACGAGGCCGATCGTGGCGACGACGGCGTAATAGGCCACCGCATTGTCGAGATCGAGCGGGCCGACGTGGCCGCGCTTCAGCCCGCCGAGACCGTCCTCACCACCGGTCAGGCTCGTCCAGCGGAACGCCGTCGTATAGACCAGTGCCGCGAGCGCCAACGTCAAAAGCGAGAAATAAACGCCGCGCCGGCGCAGGATCAGCGCGCCGACGACCGCCGATGCCGCGCCGACGATAACCGTCGAGAGCAGCAGCGGCAGCCAGATCTCGCCCGGAAAGAAGCGGAGCTGGATCAGGCCTGCCGCGTACGCGCCCACGCCGAACCAGGTGCTGTGGCCGAAGGAGACGAGGCCGGTGTAACCGATGCAGAGGTTGAGCCCCATGGTGGCGATCGCAAGTCCGATCACCCAGGTGCCGGTGTTGAGTGACAGGCCGAGGGCCCTCAGCACGAACGGCAGTGCGATCACTGCGATCGCCGCGATCAGCAGCGGTTTCAGCTTGTCGAAGGTGGACGCCCGCCTCATTCGAACTTCTCGATGCGTTCGCCGAGCAGGCCGCGCGGTCGCACCAGTAGCACCAGGAACATCAGGATGTAGATCGAGGCTTCGCCCGCGGCCGGCTCGAAATGAATGGCGATGCCGCGCACGACGCCGACGAGCAGGGCGGCGATGACGACGCCCCAAAAGCTGCCGAGGCCGCCGATCACGACGACGACGAAGGCGACCGTCATGATCTCGGCGCCCATCGCCGGATGCACGGTCGTGATCGGCGCGAAGAACGCGCCGCCGAGCGCGGCCATGCCGACGCCGAGCATGACGATTGCGGTCATGTAGGGCTGAAGCCGAATGCCGAGCGCGGCCACCATGTCCGGCCGCTGGATGCCGGCGCGCACCACGCGTCCGAACGAGGTCTTGTGCAGGAGCAGCCAGATGCCGACGAGCACCACTGCCACCACCGCCAAGATCAGCAGGCGATAGCGCGAAAACAGAAAATCACCGACGATCACCGAGCCGCGAAAGCTTTGCGGGATCTCGGCCGACACCGGCGCCGCGCCCCAGATCATGCGGATCGCCTGCTCGGCAACCATGGCAAGGCCGAAGGTCACAAGAAGACTGAGGATCGGGTCGGACGTATAGAAACGGCGCAGGATGAAGCGCTCGAAGAGGATGCCGAGCAGCGCCACGGCAAGTGGCGAGATCACCACTGACGCGCCGAAACTGAGGCGATGCGTCAACTCGACGAAGACATAGGCGCCGAGCGCATAGAAGGCGCCGTGCGCGAGATTGACGATGCCGCCGACGGAGAAGATCAGCGACAGCCCGAGCGCGATGAGCAGGTAATAGCCGCCGAGCACGAGGCCATTCACCACCTGTTCCAGCAAGAACTCGAACTGCATGTTGCGTCCATCACCCTGGCAAAGCGGCGCCGGCTGCTCTGCCGACGCCGCTGGCGCCACTGACCATTTTGCGCGAGAGCGTGCGTCAGGCCTTCATCTCGCAGGGATTCTGTTCCCTGGTCGGATAGATCTGTTCGAGAGGATCGTTCGCCGCCGGCACGGCGTCGCCCAGCACCAGCATGTCCCACTGGTCCTTCATCTGCTCCTTCGGCTTCACCGTGAACGGATAGGCCTCCTGCACGAGCTGATGATCCCAGGAGCGGAAATAGGCCTTGCGCGCCTTGCCGATGTCGAACTCGGACTGCTTCTCGAAATAGCCGATCAGCTCGCCGCTGTCGGTCGACTTGGTCGTGTTGATCGCCTCCGCGAGCAGCTTGAGCGTCACATAGTCGATCCAGGCGTGGTTTTCCGGCGGCTTGCCGTACTTCTTGCTGAAGGCCGTGACGAACGCCTTCGAGGTCGGATTGTCCAGCGTGTGATACCAGACTGTCGGCCAGGTGCCGCTGAGATTGCCGGCGCCCGCCGCCCAGGCATCGCCGGTGTTGAGATTGAAGCCGACCAGCGGATAGGGCAGGCCGAACTCGGCATATTGCTTGACGAGATTGGTGACCTGGTTGCCGGCGAGGTTGCAGCACACCACATCGGGCTTGGCTTGACGCGCTTTCAGAAGATACGGGCTGAAATCGGTGACGTCGGTCGCGATCAGCTCGTCGCCGATCAGATTGGCCTCGTGCGTGCCGAAGAAGGCCTTGGCCGCCTTCAACAGGTCATGACCGAAGATGTAGTCGGCGGTGAGCGTGAAGAATTTCTTACCCTTCACCATGCCCTTCTGCGACAGCGCGGTGCCAACCGCATTGACCATCACGGTGTTGGGGATGTCGCAGTGGAAGGAATATTTGTTGCAGTTCTTGCCGCGCAGCGCGTCGGAGCGCGCGCCGGTCGAGAAGAACACCTTCTTGTTGCGCTCGGCGACCTGCATGATCGTGAGCGAGGACGCCGACGAGATCTCCCCGAGCAGCACGACGGCGCCATCCTGTTCCAGCATCCGCTGCGCCTTGGTCGCGGCGGTCGCGGGGTTGACGGAGTCTTCGGAGAGCAGATCGATCTGCTTGCCCAGGATGCCACCGGACTGGTTGATCTCGTCGGCGGCGAGCTTCACGCCGAGCTGGGCATAGCCGCCGATTACGCCGAGAAAGCCGGTCAGCGGCGTCAGGTGTCCGATCCTGATCTTCTCCACCTGGGCGCGCGCGATGGCGGGAAATCCAAGCGCGGATGCGCCGGCAAACGCCGCGCTCGCCCTTAGCAATGTCCGTCGGCTGGTGCGGATCATCTCAAAGCCTCCTCCCCGGTGCATCGCGGTGTCCCCCTTCAGTATCGACTATGCGATATTGTGAGAGATGCTTTTTTAATGCTGGAGGATAATCCCGAACGCGGTTGCCGGTGTCAACCGGCAAAATCGCCGCTTGCGCGCCACTTAGACTTTTTTCGCTGCTGGCTTGGATGTCGTGGTATTGGCGCCGAACTCCGCGGAGAGACGGTTGGCCGCGACCTGGACGACCTGCGCGCTCGCATGCAGCGCCTGGTTGGACAGTCGCCAGATCGGTCCGGAAATGCCGAGCGCCCCGATCGCCTGTCCGGTGAAATCCAAAACCGGCACGGCGACGCAGCGCACTTCCGAATTGAACTCGCCATCATCGAAGGCGACGCCGGTACGCTGCACCTCGGCGATCTCGCGCATCAGCACGCCAGGATCGGTGATGGATTTCGGCGTCGACGGCTTCAGCTCGGCGCGATCGAGGAAACGCTTGAGCTGTTCGGGACGCAGCGAGGCAAGAATGATCTTGCCCAGTGCCGTGCAATGCGCAGGCCGTACCACGCCGACACGGTCCGTGAGCTGGAACGCGCCCGGCCCGCTGGTGCGCGCGATGACGATGACGGCATCGCCCATGCGCACGGCAAAATGGCTGCTTTCGCTGGTCTCCCGCGACAGATCCTCCAGCACGGGCGTTGCGACATTGACCATCTCGATCTCGTCGAGCGCGGATGCCGCGAGCGCAAACAGTGGACGGCCGATGCGATAGCGCTTGTTGGCCTTTTCCTGCCGGAGATAGCCGAGCGAGACCAGCGTCTTGGCGAGATGAAAAGTGGTCGAGTTGTGCAGGCCGACGAGCTTGCTCAATTCGGCGAGGCCAATCCCTTCGCGATGCCGTGCAACCTCTTCCAGAATCGAGAAGGCGCGGCCGAGCGACTGCACGCCGCCGCCGCGCTGCTTGTCCTCGGCGTCGTCGCCATCCGTCGGTGTCGGCGGGACCAGTTCTGCTATGGCCGCCTTGCGCGGGCTTGCGGGCTTTTCACGAGTGCCGGGCGTGGTGCGCGATCTCAAGGAAAATGCCCCCTTCGATGAATCCATCATGGCTCGAGTCCTGACACTAACACGCGATTGGCAGCGGAGCCTCGCGCGTTTCCCTGGAACGAAGGTTATCACAATATAAATTGACGTACAGCATTATGAGAAATAGGGTGCCGGCGGCTCAACGATGGCCGCCGCATCGAAAAGAAGCCGTCGGGCCGCAGGGAGACGAGTTGAATGTCGCGAAACATGCTCAACGGCGCCCAGGTCATTGTCGACTACCTGATCCAGGAGAAGGTGCCGCAGGTGTTCGGGCTGTGCGGCCACGGCAATATCCAGTTTATCGACGCGCTGTATGAGCGTTCGTCCGAGATCAAGACGATTTCGGTTCATCATGAGAGCGTCGCCGGCTTCATGGCCGACGTTTACTACCGCGTCTCCGGGCGTCCGACTGCGACTTTCACCTCCTGCGGGCCAGGGTCGGCCAATTTGCCGATTTCGCTTGCGAATGCCTTTCTCGATTCCGTGCCGTTCATGGCGATCACTGGCAACGTGCCGACCAGCCAGTTCAATCGCGGCGCGTTCCAGGAAATGTACCGGCACCATCAGGCCGATTTTCCCTCCACGGTGCGTTCGATCTGCAAGAAGGTGTTTCAGCCGACGCGCGGCGAGATGGTGCCGCTTGCGGTGCGGCAGGCCTGGAAGACCATGATCACGGGACGGCCGGGGCCGGTGGTGGTCGACGTCCCCTTCGATGTCTTCATGGAGTCGGCCGCGGAAGAAGCACCGAAGGCGATCGACTGGAACGCAAATATCTCCAGCCGCTGCGGCGCCGATCCCGAAGGCGTGGTCAAGGCGGTCGATATGCTGCTCGCTGCCGAGCGCCCTGTGATGCTGGTCGGGCAGGGCGTGCGTTACGGCGGTGCTGCGGACGAGCTCCGCTGGCTCGCCGAGCGGCTGCAGATTCCGGTTGCGGCGTCAGCCTCTGGTCTCGGCGCGCTCGACGTCAGTCATCCGCTGGCGCTCGGTCTCGTCGCGCGTGCCGGGCACTATCAGGCCAATCACGCAACGCGTCAGGCCGATGTGCTGCTCGCCCTCGGCGTTCGCTTCGACGATCGCACCTCGAGCTCGTGGATTCCCGGTTATTCCTTCACCATCCCGCCGACCCGGCTCATCCACGTCGACATCGACCCCGAGGAGATCGGCCGCAACTATCCGGTCGCGCTCGGGCTGATGGCCGACGTCCGCACCTTCCTGCGGCAGGTGCATGCCGAGCTCGATCGTCGCGACAACCTGTTCAGGAAGTCCGATGCGCGCAAGAAATGGCTGGCGCAGATCGATGGCTACCGCAGGGAATGGGACAAGTTCGTCGCGCCTGGCTTTTCCGACGACACTACCCCGATCAACCCGCAGCGCGCCGCTGCCGAGATCGACAAGGCGCTCCCGGAGGACGCCATCCTCGTCAGTGACATCGGCGTGCACCACAACTGGCTCTTGGGCTTCTGCAAGCCGAAGCGGCCGGATTCGCTGATCGGCTCGATGGGGTTTGGTCCGATGGGCTTTGGCGTCGCCGGGGTGATGGGTGCGAAGTTCGCCGCGCCCGATCGGCCCTGTGTGTCGGTGTGCGGCGACGGCGCCTTCTTCATGCATGCCAACGTGCTGGGTACCGCCGTCGAATATGATCTGCCCGTGGTGTGGGTGGTCTGGAACAACTACGCCTATGCTTCGATCCGCGGCTTGCAGCGTGGCTATCTCGGCGGCCGCGAGCTCGCGACGGACTTCAAGGACCCTGTCAGCGGCCAGCGCTACAATCCTGATTTCGCGGCGATGGCGCGCTCCTGCGGGGTCGAGGGCGTGCGGGTGGATCGCGCCGCAGATATCGGCGAGGCCATCCGCAAGGGCATCGCGGCCAACAAGCCCTATCTCATCGACGTTGATATCGCCGCCGACGTCAACCCGGCCGGGGCCGGCGTGTGGGAGCTGCCGGGCCTCGGCCAAAGCAAGGCGGGCATCGGCACGCGCTATCAGCCGGGCTGATCGCGCGCGACGCGACTTTCAAGACGCAACATCAGGGGACACGGGAATGACGCTCGCAGGCAGGAAGGTCGTGGTGGTCGGTGGCTCCTCCGGCATTGGGCTTGCCACAGCCGAGCTCGCCAAGAAGCAGGGCGCGGACGTCATCATCGCCTCACGCAATGCTGCGAAGCTCGACGCCGTCGCCGAGCGGCTGAATGTGATTGCGATCCCGGCCGACGTGACCAGCGATGGGAGCGTCGCCGATCTGTTCCGACGCACCGGCGCGGTCGATCACGTCGTTCTGACCGCGGCACAGCTCAAGACGGGTCCGTTCAAGACGGTCGCCATGGACGACGTGCGCGGCACGATGGAAGGAAAGTTCTGGGGTGCCTGGCGCGTGGCGCGCGAGGCAGAGATCAGGCCTGGCGGCTCGCTCACGCTGGTCACCGGCTTTCTCAGCGTGCGGCCGCGTCCGAACTCGGCGATCATCAGCGCCGCGAACGGTGCGCTGGAATCGCTGGCACGAGCCCTCGCGCTGGAGCTTGCGCCGGTGCGCGTCAATGCGGTGTCGCCGGGCGTGGTCGACACGCCGATCCGCGCCGCGATGCCGGAAGCGGCGCGGCGCGAGATGCTGGCGAAGACGGCCGCCGCGCTGCCGGTTGGCCGCGTCGGCGCAGCCGAAGACATCGCGCAGCAGATCCTGAGCTTCATGGTCAACGGCTTCGCCACCGGATCGATCGTCTATGTCGATGGTGGCGCGCTCGTGAACTGATCCGGAAGGGAGTTCGATCATGGCAGATGAAACCAACGGCGCCTTCATCCGTAACATCGCCGAAGTGCCCTGGCGCGAATTCCCCAACCATTTCGGCGGCGCCTTGTCGAAACCGCTGGTGATGCCGGAGAATTCGGGCTCGCGTCACATCGACTACCGTATCTCGATGTACCAGCCGATGGCTCATGTCGCCCGCCACCATCACAAGGTGCAGGAGCAGGTCTACCACGTCCTCGAAGGCGAGGGGTTGATGGAGATCGCGGGCAAGAACCGTGTCGTGCGCAAGCACGACGTCATCTTCCTGCCGCCTGGTGTCGAACACGCGATTTCCAACTCAGGCCTGGTCGATCTCGTGTTCCTGGTGGTCACCTCGCCGGTGACGGATGACGAGAAGCCGGTCTGAGCGGGCAGTACCGGAAGGGAATGGGCGTCCTGGGGATTTCGAGATGATGGCAATTTGCCACTGATTTGCCCGACGTGTCAAATGATTTCGTAAAAGACGAAGTCGATCATGCCGGCGACATCCGGCTACTTTGCATGGGGTTGTTTTCGAGATTTTGCCCTGAGGCGTTGGCGCGGCGCGCCAACGCGAGCTATCCCGAGCCGCCGTCGACGCGCTGCGCCAGCCGATCGAGCAGCGGACGCTGGCCCGCATTGATCTTCTCGTGTGCCGTATCGAGCACGAACCATTCGGCGCGGTCGACCTCGGGAAAGCGCCGCCGCTTGCCGCTGCGCGGTGGCCATTCGATCTCGAACGTGTTGCTGCGAATAGACTGCGGATCGATATCGAACTTCGTGGCGAACGCCGTGACAATCTTGCCGCCGCGTTGCTTGACCTGACCGAGCTCGAGCAGCGGCACCGTCAGCTCGAATCCGAGCTCCTCGGCGAACTCCCGCCGCGCGGCTGCCTCGGCGTTCTGGCCCTCAAGATATTCGCCCTTCGGGATCGACCAGGCACCCAGATCCTTGTTGCGCCAGAATGGCCCGCCGGGATGTACGAGCAGGACCTCGATGCCCGATGGCCGCATCCGATAGGCGATGATCCCGGCACTCTTCAACGACATCGCAGGTTCCGTGGCCTGTCCGTCTTGCGTGCATTTCAACACAGGTCGGAAGCCAGCAAAAGATCGTCGAGGGGCTTCCGTATCAGCTCGAAGATCGCTCGCGCAATGCGATGCGAACGGCGTGGGTCTTTGCGCTTCTCGCCGCGCGTGCGGCGATCATGCTGCGCGCCTTACCGAGCCGCGTAGCACTGGCCGACGGTGTGCTTTTCTTGAGCACCAGTGCGAGCCGCTTGCGTGCTTGGTACGCGGCGAGCTTTGCCGTGGCCACCGCGGCTTGCGCCTTCTGGATTAGTGCCGTGACACTTGCTGCAGGTGAGGCCGAGACGAACGCGACCTCCTTGGTCTTGGATAACCCGCCGACGCCTTCGCACGGCGCTTCGCTGGGAAGATCAATTCGGATCGCGAGCATGTCGGCGTCCTCGATCCAGTCTTCCGCCCTGGTGCCGGTGATGATGCGGACGTAATCACGTGTCTCGCGCGGAAGTGCGCTCTGCTTCGCCAGCCATTTCTGGATGCGGCCGCTGCCGGCGTTGTAGGCGGCTGCGGCGAGGCCAAGATTGCCGAAATCATCACGCAGCTTGCGCAGCAGCCTTGCGGACGCGGGCAGCGCCTTGAACGGATCAAAGGGATCGTCGAGCCCGACTTCGGCTGCGGTTTCCGGCATGAATTGCGCGACGCCTCGCGCCCCGGCGTGGCTGACCTCGTTCGAGCGGAAGCGGCTCTCTTGCCAGATCAGGCGTGCAAAGAACGGGACCGGGATTTCGCTGTTCTCGGCGGCCTCGCGCAGTGCGTGACAGAATGCATCGTGCGGCGACCCTTCCGCCTTGCGTTCGGTGCTGGTATCCGCCGGCGCGTCTGACGGGGCAGAATTCTCTTGTGCGGGTGTCGCATTCGACTGCTCGTCGGCCTTGGCCCTTTCAAACAGCGCTGCGAAGGCGGTGGAGATTTGTTCGGATGGACTGATTGCGATGAGGAGAGTGTTGGCGCTCGATGGCGGATTGGCCGGTCCATCGAGGTCGAGCATCAGGACGAGGAACGCGGCGAGCGCCGCGAAAACAAATCGCATTGCTTGGGTGAGCCTCAATTGTAGCTGGGTTGGCCGCAAATGCGCTGCGGATAGGGACTTTTTGACGAGTCGATTGCGGCGAAGCTGCGATCTTTGCTGTTCCGTGCAGGAACACCGTATTTTCCTCGCTCTGGAACTTCGTCGCGTTCCGTGACTTTACGGAGAAGTCCCTGGCTGAGGATGCAGCATGTTGCGAACGCTTGCCGCCGTGGTGCTCTCGTTCCTTGCGGTGACGCCTGTCATCGCAGGTGGCCTCGATGCCGCTGCGATCAACGACGCGGTCATGCCCGCGAAGCCGACAGGCTCCGATAAGCCGAGCAGCTCCGTCGTCAAGCTTCAGATCCTGCTCGACCGGGCGCACTTCTCGCCCGGCGAGATCGACGGCAAGCTCGGCGAGAACGCGCAGAAGGCGTTGTCCGCTTTTGCCGAAGCAAATGAGCTAAATCTCGAGAAGACGATCACGCCGCATCTCTGGGACAAGCTCACGGCGACGAGCGACGGCCCGGTCATCGTCGACTACAGGATCACGGAAGCAGATGTGAAGGGACCGTTTCTCAAGAAGCTGCCGGCGAAGATGGAGGCCATGAAGAGTCTCGCGGCGCTGAACTACACGAGTCCGCGCGAAGCGCTCGCGGAGAAATTCCACATGAGCGAGGCGTTGCTCAGCGCGATCAACCCCGGAGAAAAGTTCGACAAGGCGGGCGAGATGATCGCCGTTGCAAATGTCATTGGGCAGCCGAATGCGATGCCGGTCGCACGCGTCGAGATCGACAAGGCGCGGCAGACGCTGAGGGCGTTCGACGCCAGCGGAAAGCTGCTCGCGTTCTATCCTGCGACAGTCGGCAGTTCAGAGAAGCCGACGCCGAGCGGCACGCTGAAAGTGACGGCCATCAATCAAAATCCGACCTATCGCTACAATCCGGATTACAGGTTCAAGGGCGTGAAATCGAGAAGGCCTTTCACGATCAGGCCCGGCCCGAACAACCCTGTCGGCTCGACCTGGATCAACCTGTCCGCCGAAGGCTATGGCATTCACGGCACCCCCGATCCCGGCAAGGTGAGCAAGTCGGCTTCGCACGGTTGCGTCCGGCTGACCAACTGGGATGCGCTGGCGCTCAGTGCGAACATCAAGCGCGGAACGCCGGTGGCGTTTCTGGACCGGCCGGGAGAAGCGACAACGCCTGCGCAGAACAGGCCGCTCGCAAAGAGCTCGCGGATGTAGCCTACTTGCAAGACAATCGTCGTCCCCAGACGGAGGCGCGGCTAGTCCTTGGGAAAGTCCTTGCGCATTGCGATCTCGGCGGCATCGCCAGGCGACAGCACGGTTTGGTCGAAGGCCGGCTGCGGCCTCGTCATGATGTCGTACAGCGAGATGCCCTTGATGGGCTTTGCCATCAGCTCGCGCACGCATTCGGCGAGCGTGCCGTTGTAGACGAGATAGGGCGGGCCTCGGTCCTTGAGGCGCTGGCCCTTCAGCGATGGCCACTTCTTCAGTTCGGCCGGCGCATCATAGGCGATCGGCGAGCTTTCTCTAAACATGCGCGTGAGCCCTGCGGCTTGATCTGCCGGGGACCCTAAGGCCCCCGGAGTAAACGCATGCTAAAGAATTACTTCAAATCAGCCGGCAACGAAGGCGAGCAAGGTGCCGTTGGCGGCGGCCGGCGCTACGCAGATCGCAGCGCCGCTGCGCATGGCGGCTGCACCGAGGGCCTTCTCGGTCGCCGCGAGATCGCCGCTGACCAGCACAAGTGCTGCACCACCGCGTTCGGCAAGACCTGCGAGCGGAACGCCAGGATAGCGCTTCCCGAGCTGGTCGAGCGTCAAGAACACGAAGTCGGCGCGGTCGCCGCCGGAGGGCACGGTCGCCGCGCCGTCGGCTTCTGCTTTTGGCTCGCGGTCGATCAGGCGTGACAGGTGCGCGGCGTCCTTTGCGGGTTCGGGGCTTGCAATCAGCACCTGCTTCAACCGCTTCGCTCCGTTGGGGTGCGTCATCAGTTCGGGAATCCATACCGTCTCGCGTGTCTTGTGCTGGCAGGCGAAGATGCGCACGCCGCCCGGCGCTTCCGCGACGGGCCACTGGAAGACGCGGAATTTCGCCGCCGACACAGTGCCGTTTGGCAGCGTCACCGGCCGCTCGAAGTCAACCGGGCCGACCGGTGGAAATCCGTGCGCGCGGATCTCCTCCGCGCCGGCCGTGGAATCGACCGCGGTAAAGGCGATGCGCTCGATGCCGTCGCCGCGCTTTTCGAGAAAGGCGCGTGCCGGAGCATTCTGTTCTGTCGGCGCGAGCACTCCGAGCAATTCCATATAGTCGGGGTCGAACATGATGGTGTAATTGCCCGATCCCATATGTGCGCTGTGAGTGCCGCGCGGCGAGACGGTGAAGCCGAGCCGCTTGTAGTTTTCCGCGGCCTTGTCGAGATCCTTCACCATGACCACGGCGTGGTCGATTCCGATGACGTTTTTGAGGGCCACTTGATTTCCTCGGCATGAATGGGTGGATTAGGCTGCGGAGGACGACAACGCACCTGCAAGCGGCTGTCAACTGCGACAGCCGCAGATGCGGTATCTCGTGGCGCTTGGGACAATTTGGAAAGATTGATGATGAGTGGTTCATCCGTCGCCTGGCCGCATTCGCTGTGGGCCGCGGTCACGCCGCGGGGGCCCGAATTGCCGGAGCTGATTGGAGCTGAGAAGGCGGATGTGGTCGTGGTCGGCGGCGGCTTCACGGGGCTGTCTACGGCGTTGCACTTGCGCGAAGCCGGTGTCGACGTCGCGATCGTGGAGGCGGCCGAGCCGGGCTGGGGCGCCTCCGGCCGCAACAACGGCCAGGTGATCCCGACTTTGTCGCGCCCCGATCCCGAGGACATCATCGCGCGACACGGCGCGGTGGGCGAGCGTTTCGTCCACCTGTTGCGCGACAGCGCATCGGCGTTGTTCGACGTGGCGCGGCGTTACGGTATCGAGGCCGAGCAGGAGCAGGCCGGCTGGGTGCAGCCGGTGCATTCGCCGGGCCGCATCAAGATCGCGGAGCGGCGGGTGCGGCAATGGTCGAAATTCGGCGCGCCCGTCGAACTGCTGTCGCGCGAGCAGGTGAGGGACATGCTGGGCTCGGATGCCTGGTATGGCGGCTTCTGGAACAGCACCGGCGGCCACATCAATCCGCTGGCGCTGGCGCGCGGACTGGCGCGCAGCGTCCTCGGCCTCGGCGCGCGCATCTACGCACGCTCCCCGGCCGTGAGTTTTGAGCGGCGCAACGACAGATGGGTGGTGAAGACGGAGAAGGGTGAGATTTCCGGCCGTGCACTGGTGATGGCGACCAATGCCTATAGCGGCGAGTTCTCCAAGCGACTCGTGCCCGACATCGCGCATGAGGTGATGCCGGTGCTGTCCTGGCAGATGGCGACGCAGCCGCTCTCGGACAATGCCAGGAAGACCATCATCCCCGCGCGGCAGGCGATGTCGGATACCCACGGCGAACTTTATTTTGCCCGTTACGACGCGCGCAATCGCCTCGTCACCGGCGGCGCGGTGATCGGGCCCGGCAACAAGGCGGGGCGGCTGAAGGCGCGCGTCACCGAGCGTTTGCAGCGGCTCTGGCCGCAGATCGGTGAGGTCAGCTTCGACTATGTCTGGAACGGCTACGTCGGCATGACCTCGGATTTTTTGCCGCGGATCCACAGGCTCGGGCCGGATGCGTATGGCTGGACCGGCTGCAACGGCCGCGCGGTGGCACTGACGATCCCGCTCGGCGACCAGCTCGCCAAAGCCGTGCGTGGCGTGCCGGACAGCGAGCTCGCACTGCCGTTCACCAATCCGGTGCCGATCCCGGCGCACGGTCTGATGCGCAAGCTCGCGCCGCTGATGCTGCTGGTCTACCGGCGCCGCGACGCGCGCGAGATCTAAAAGCATGATCCGGAAAAGTGTGCAGCGGCTTTCCGAAAAGATCATGCGCAAATGAAGAGCTGGAGCGCGCCACTTTCGTTGCGGCTGCTATCCGCGGATCGCCGCATTCGCGCGTTCGGCGGCGACAGGCATCACCGCCTTCGCCGTCTTGTTGCCGGAGACCACTTCATTGACGCCGATCATGAAGGCGTCGAGGAGGCGCCGCTGTTGCGGATGGAACAGGATCGCCTTGGCGCGCTCGACATCGGCGTCCTGCAGGTTCGCCAGCGCGGCCTCGGCGGCCTGCGCGCCGAACGCATCCTTGAAGGCCTGGCTCGACCAGGCGGAGACGCGAGTTGTCGCAAGCCCGGCAGCAGCGGTTTGCAGCGAGGTCGGCCTGCTCGTCGCCCAGAGCAGGAACAGGAACGCGGCCCGCTTGTTCTGCGACTTTGAATTCACGCAGGCCTGCCAGTGCGACATGAAGGGGACGGGCGTCTTGCCGGGAAGGTGCGGGAAGGGTGCGAACCCCGCTTGCCTGGCGACGCGGCTCTTCCCCGGATTGGAGATGTCGGTGGCGAAGTTGCTGCTGTCGATCGCCATTGCGGTTCTCGCTTGGAGGAAATCGTCGAGCACCTGGTACCACTCATAGGTGCCCACATTGGCAGGTCCTGCCTGGCTGAGCAGCCGCGCATACATGTCGATGGCCTCGATCGCCTCGGCGCTGCCGAAGGCCGCGGTGCCATCCTTGTTGACCATGGACCCGCCGTAGGAAAACACGAAACCCATCGCCGGCGGGGTCGAATTGCCGCCGGCTTGCGCCCGCATCGCAATTCCAGCCATATCGCTGCTCTTGACCGCCTTGGCGGTCGCGAACAACTCGTCGAAGGTCTGCGGCACCGGCAGGTTCTTGGCCGCCAGCGCATCGGTGTTGATGAACAGGGTCATCGCCTCGGAGGTGATGGGAACGGCGTAGCGCTCGCCGTCGGACCACACCGGAAAGGCGCGCGCGGTCTTGAGGAGATCGCTCTCGTCATACCAGGCGGGATCGGTCAGCGACTTGTCCGCGTAATGGGCGTTGAGCGGCTCGAGCCATCCGCCCGAGATGCCTTGGCCATAGGTCGTGAACATGAAAACGTCAGGCGTATTGCCGCCGCGCGCGAGCAGAACGGGGATCGCGCTCAAATAGGTGGTCTCAAGCTGGAAGTCGGTGACGACCTTGATGCCGGTGAGCTTGGTAAACTCCGGCAGCAGTGGCGCGATCGCGCTCGACCATGGATGGATCGCGCCCATCAGCGAGATGGTCTGCCCCGCAGATTGCTTCCAGTCGATCTTGGCGTTGGCAAAGACCGCGCTGGCCTCCTCGGCGAGGCTGCTGCCCGGCCACGCCGTGAGGGTCGGCAAGATGGCACCTGCCATGCCCAATGTCTTGATGAAGCTGCGCCGGCTGGTCGGCGCTCGCCCGTTACACGAGTTCTCACGTTGCGGTTTTTCGCTTTGTGATTTGTCGCTTTGTGATTTTTCTCTTGGCGCCATGTTGATGCTCCTCGTTGTGGTCAGTCGTTCACAACACACAACCTGTGACGCGCCCCGGCTTCGTCAAAGCCGAATGATCAACTCCGAAGCCGGAGTAACATGCGGAGAATATTGAGTTTCCGGCTCTCCAATGCGGGCCGGTTCATGCTATCATTCTAGCCATGCTCTGGCGTAGGCTCCTGAAGATGCGCCCGCGAGCATGGAAGACTTAACGCCAATGTCAATCCTTGCTTCGGGCCATAGCTTGCGATGGTTTGCGCGGCCGCTGATCCCAGTGGTTGCGGGGCTCGTCGCTCTGCTCGCCGTGACCGGAGTTCTCGGCCTGCACTACTGGCGCGATCGGCAGGCGCTCAATGTTTCGCTCGCGCACAGCCGCAACGTGTTCGAGACGTTCGATCGTCTCAAGGCGATCATCGCCGACCTGGAGGCCGAAAGGCACGGTTATCTGCTCACCCTCGATCCCGCCTATCTGAAGGCTTACGGCGTCTCCGACGAAAGCGTGCGACGGCAGGCCGAGGCGCTCCAGGCGCTCGTCGTGAAAGACCCGTTGCAGAGCCTGCGCGCCGAGCATCTTGCCTTGACCCTTTCGGCGAAGCTCAAGGAGATCGACGACATCGTCAAGACGGCAGCGCGCGAATCCGGGTTGGCGGCGCTGGCGATGATCCGAGGCATGGAGGACATCCGGTCGCAAATCGACCTCATGGTTGATCAGGAACGGCTCCGCCAGGTAGATCTCGACAAAGCCGCTGACGAGCTCGAGCAGCGGAGGACCCGGCTCACCATCGCGACTGTCGTCTTCGTCGTCGCGTTGGCCGGTGCGGCACTGGCGCTGGCGCGCATCGAGGCGAGACGGCGGCGGATGGCGACCGAGGAGAACGTCCAGCTCCAGAGCGACCTCCTGGCGCGCGACAGGAAGATCCGGCGGCTGTTCGATTCCAACATCATCGGAATCATCATCTGGGATCTCGAAGGTCGCATTTTCGAGGCCAATGATGCGTTCTTGCGGATCATCGGATATGACCGCGAAGACCTCGCCGCGGGCCGTCTGCATCGCGCCACGCTCACACCGACCGAATGGCATGGCCACGACGCGCAGCACGTCGCCGAACTCGAGCGGATCGGCACCGTCCAGCCGTTCGAGAAGGAGTATTTTCGCAAGGACGGCAGCCGTGTGCCGGTCCTGATCGGCGGGGCAATGTTCGAAGACAACAGAAGCCAGGGCGTCGGCTTCGTTCTCGATCTCAGCGAACTCAAGCGGGTGGAGGCCGAGGCGCGAGAGAACGAGCGGCGCTACCGCGAGGCCCTGATGGAACTCGCGCACACCAACCGCGTCACGACCATGGGCGAGCTGACGGCCTCGATCGCGCATGAAATCAGCCAGCCGATCGCCGCTACCGTGGCGAACGCGCGAGCTGGATTGAACTGGCTCGGCGCCCGGCCGCCAAACCTCGACGAAGTTGGGCAGACGCTGGGCTGGATCATCAGCGACGGCATGCGGGCCAGCGAGATCATCAGCCGGATCCGTGCGCTCATCAAGAACGCCCCGCCGCAGATGGAGGACCTTGAGATCAATCAGCTGGTGCGCGAGGTCATGACCTTGACGCACAGCGAAATGCTGAAGCACGACGTCACGGTGCGGATGCAGTTCGCCGAAGGCTTGCCGCCGGTTCAAGCGGACCGAGTCCAGCTCCAGCAGGTGGTTCTCAACCTGATCATCAATGCCGTCGAGGCGATGAGCCACGTCCGCGAAGGCGCGCGCGAGCTGTTCATCTCCACCGGCAGGAACGATACGAACGGCGTCGTCATCAGCGTGCGGGATTCTGGCCCGGGGCTCGATCCGAAGAGCGTGGGCCGCATGTTCGAGCCGTTCTACACCACCAAGTCTGAAGGCATGGGGATGGGGCTGGCCATCTGCCATTCGATCATCGAGGCGCATGGCGGGAAGATGTGGGCCGGCGCGAACGAACCGCGGGGAGCGGCGTTCCAGTTCACCCTGCCTTTGGCCGAGGAGACCGCGCGCATCGGAAAGGCCGCTCCGGCGCCGGCATTGGGCTGAAGCGCCGCGGCCAAATGACGCAAGTACGCTACACGGCCGTCTGATGCCCCCGTGCGAACGCGCCGCCCGGGACCGAGGCAAGCAGCGCCTTGGTGTAGGGATGTTGCGGCCGGCCGAACACGTCGGCCACCAACCCGTGCTCGACGATCTCGCCGTCTTTCATGACCGCGACGAGGTCGCAGACCTGCGCGGCAACGCGCAGATCGTGGGTGATGAAGACGATCGAGAGCCCGAGCCGTTCGCGCAATTCGCCGAGCAGTTTCAACACCTGCGCCTGCACGGACACGTCGAGCGCGGACACCGGCTCGTCCGCGATCAGCACATCCGGCTTCAGCGCGAGCGCGCGTGCGAGCCCGATGCGCTGGCGCTGGCCGCCGGAGAATTCGTGCGGGAAGCGGTCGCCGGCGGATGGATCGAGCCCGACCAGTGCGAACAGCTCCCTGGCTTCAGTCATCGCGGTCGCGCGCGGCGTGCCGTGGACGATCGGGCCCTGCGCGACCAGCTCGGCGGCCTTGCGCCGTGGATTGAGGGACGCGAAGGGGTCCTGGAACACCATCTGGATGTGACGGGTCTCGCGGCGGATCTCGTTGCGCGGCAGCTTCGCCCAATCCTTGCCGTCGAGCAGGATCGCGCCATGGTCGGGATCGATCAGTCGCACGATGCAGCGTGCCAGCGTCGACTTGCCCGAGCCGGATTCGCCAACAATGCCGAGCGTCGCGCCCTTGGGCAGCGTCAACGAAGCATCCTTGACCGCCGCGGTGATGCGCGCACCGCGGCCGAGAAAGCCGCCGGTGCGATAGGTCTTGGCGACCTTGGTGATGCTGAGGACGTTGTCTGATGACAGCGGCCGCGGCGGCGGCGCCGTCAGCGGCGGGACGGCGGCGATGAGCTGCTTCGTGTAACGATGGGTCGGGCGGTTCAGCACGTCATCGGCCGTGCCTTGCTCAACGATCTTGCCGTGCTGCATCACCACGACGCGGTCGGCGATCTCGGCGACGACGCCGAAATCGTGGGTGATGAACAGCACCGCCGTCTTCTTGCGCTGCTGGAGATCGCGGATCAGCTTCAGGATCTGCGCCTGCGTGGTGACGTCGAGTGCGGTGGTCGGCTCGTCCGCGATCAGGAGCTTTGGGTCGAGCGCCAGCGCCATCGCGATCATCGCGCGCTGGCGCTGGCCGCCGGAGAGCTCGTGCGGATAGGCCTTGGCCGCAGCTTTCGGATCGGGGATGCGGACGTCTTCGAGCAGCGATACCACCCGCGCGCCGATCTCCGCCTTGGCGAGATCGGTATGGATGCGGAACATCTCTGCGATCTGGTCGCCGACGGTGCGCAGGGGATTGAGCGCGGTCATCGGCTCCTGGAAGATCATGGCGATGCCGGCGCCGCGCACCTCGCGCATCACGGCGGGATCGGTCGTGCAGAGGTCGCGACCGTCGAATATCATCCGGCCGGCCTCGATCCTGACTTCCCCCGGCAACAGTCGCATGATGGCATTGGCCATCATCGACTTGCCGGAGCCGGATTCGCCGACCACGCAGAGGATCTCGTTCGAGGCGATCGACAGCGACACGTCGTTCAGCGCATGCGTACGATCGGCGCCCTTGGGCAGCCGTACGCTGAGGCCTTCCAGTGAGAGGACCGGCTGCTCACTCATCGGCTCTTCAGCCTCGGATTGAGCGCGTCGTTCAGGCCCTGGCCGACCAGCGAGACCGCAAGCACGGTGACGAGGATGGCGATGCCGGGAATGGCGGAGACGTACCATTGCACGCGCAGCACGTCGCGCCCGAGGCCGATGAGGTTGCCCCAGGATGCCACGTTGGGATCGGAGAGCCGCAGGAAGGCGAGCGCGCTCTCCAGCAGGATCGACAGCGCCATCACCACGCTGGCATAGACGATCACCGGCGGCAGTGCGTTGGGCAGGATCTCGCCGAGGATGAGCTGAAGGTCCCTCATGCCGAGCGTGCGCCCGGCCTGGACGAATTCGCGGTTGCGCAGCGACAGGAATTCGGCGCGGGTCAGTCGCGCCGGCGCCGGCCAGGACACGATGCCGATCGCGATCGTGACCGTCGTCAGCGTCGAACCGAACACGGCGACGAGCACCAAGAGCAGCACGAAATTCGGCAGCGTCTGGAAGGCTTCGGTGATCCGCATCAGGATATTGTCGATCCAGCCCCCGTAATAGCCGGCAAACGCCCCGATCAGCGTGCCGATCGCAACGGCGATCACGGTGGCGACGCCCCCGATCAGCAGCGAGATCCGCGCGCCATAGAATATCTGTGCCGCGATATCGCGCCCCGAATTGTCGGTGCCGAGCGGGAAGCGCGGATTGGTGAACGGCCACACCAGCGGCCGGCCGGCGAGTGCCAGGGGATCGCGCGGATAGAGCACGCCGGCCGAGATCGCCATCGCGATCACGGCGAGCAGGAGCACGAGGCCGATCACGGCCGCGGGGCTGCGGAAATAACGCTTTGCGGCGTTCATCTCAGCCCTCCGCCGAAATGCGCGGGTCGAGCCGCGCGTAGAGGAGATCAACGACGAAGTTGACGACGATGACCAAGAGCGCCGAGACGAAGGCGATGCCGAGCAGCGTGTTGAGATCGCGCTGGATCACGGATTCATAGGCGAGCCGCCCAAGGCCCGGCAGCGAGAATACGCTTTCGACGACCACCGAGCCGCCGAGCATGGTGCCGGCCTGCAGGCCGATCAGCGTCACCATCGGCAGCAGCGCGTTGCGCAGCACGTGTCCCGTGACGACGCGGGTCTCGTCGAGGCCCTTGGCCCGCGCGGTGCGGACATAGTCGAGGTTCAGCACCTCCAGCATCGAGGCACGCATGATGCGCAGGTAGATCGCAAGGAAGATCAGCCCGAGCGTCAACGTCGGCAGGATGAGGTGTCGCGCGATATCGATGATCCGGAAGATGCCGGTCCGCACCTCGCCGATATCCTCGAATCCACCGGCGGGAAGCCATTGCAGATAGATCGAGAACACGACGATAGCCATGAGGCCGAACCAGAACGATGGCGTGGCGTAGAAGATCAGGCCCAGCGTCGAGATCAGCGTATCCGGCCATTTGTTGACGGCACGCGAGGCGATCACGCCGAACACCAGGCCAAAGAAGAACGCGAAGGACAGCGATGCCGTCATCAAGAGGATGGTCGGCGGCAGCCGTTCCATGATCACGGTCGCGACCGGCTTGCCGTAGATCGAGGAGAAGCCGAGATCGAGCCGCACCAGGTGCCAGAGATAGTTGGCGAGCTGCGCCGGGATCGACAGGTCGAGCCCGTAGAATTTGCGCAGCTCGCGCGCGGTCGCGGCGTCGCCGCCGCCCATCTGCGCCATCAGCGCGTCGACGGTGTCTCCCGGTGCGAGCTGCAGCAGCAGGAAGACGCCGATCAGGATCAGGAACAGTGTCGGGATCGAGGCGGCGAGCCGCCGCCCCGCAAGGCCTATGATGCGCATGGCATCATCTTGACGAAAAACGGATCACGCGGAAAGCCAAAGATCGTGCCAGCTCGACGAGCCCCAGCGCGGGGTGTTGGAGTGGTTGCGGGCCTTGGCCGTGATCACGGTGACGAAGATCTGCTCGATCGGCATCCAGACCGGCAGCTCCGTGTTCACCTCCTTGACGAACTCGGCATAGAGCGCCTTGCGCTTGGCGGGATCGAGCTCGGTCAGCGCATTGTCGATGGTCTGGTCGACCTGCTTGTCCTCCCAGTCCCACTGGTTGGTCCAGGGCGCGCCCTTGGGCTGCCCCGAGCGGTACCACACCGTGGTCGAGACGGCGGGGTCGTTACGATATTGATGCCAGCCGGTGGCAAGATCGAAGGCGTGCTCGTCATAGACCTGCTTGAGGAAGCCGCCACCGTCATTGCGCACGATGTCGACGGTGATGCCGACATCCTTCAGCGACTGCTGGATGAAGGTCGACCAAAGCGAGATGTCCTCGCCCCACGGTGCCGGCAGCAGTTTCAGCGAGAAGCGCGCGCCGCCGGCGCCGGCCTTGTAACCGGCCTCATCAAGAAGCGCGGCCGCCTTGGCCTTGTCGAACGGATATTGCGGCGTGCCTGCGCCGGGATAGAAGTCGGTCGAGGTCGACGGAATCGGACCCGTGCCGAGCTTGGCAAAATCGCCCAGGAAGTTGTCGATGAAGAAGGGCACGTCGATCGCATGCGCGATCGCGCGGCGCACGCGGATGTCGGACAATTCCTTGCGGCGGAAGTTGAACTCGATGGTGTTGGTGCGCGCGTTGCCTTCGTTGCCCTTGGTGGTGACGATGAAGCGCTTGTCCTTCGCCAATCGCGCCATGTCGGAGATCGTCAGGCTCGAGAACGGGGAGTATTGCAGTTCACCGGCTTCGAGCTGGGCTGCGGCAGCTGAACGATCGGTGATCACTTTCCAGACGATGCGGTCGAGATAGGGCGCGTTGGGTCGCCAGTAGTCGGGGTTGCGGTCGGCGATGATGTACTGGCCGCGCTCATATTTGACGAACTTGAACGGGCCCGTGCCAATCGGTGCGAGATTGATCGGATTCTGCCTGATGTCGCCGCTCTCATAGAGATGCTTCGCGGAGATGTAGCCGAGATCGGGCAGCGCCCGGAGCAAGAGGTTCAGCGGCATCGGCCGCTCGTAGCGGAATACGGCCGTCTGTGGATCCGGCGTATCGACGGCGGTGAGGAAGAGCTGCAGCGTCGAGCCGTAGTTCAAGATCTTCTTCCACATGTTCATCGCGGTGAACGCGACGTCTTCGGATGTGAAAGGCTTGCCGTCGTGCCAGGTGATTCCCTTGCGCAGCCTGAACGTGATGGTCTTGCCGTCGGGCGAGGACTCCCAGCTCTCGGCGAGCACGCCGACCGGCTTGCCGTCGGCATCTAGATCGACCAGGCTTTCCTGTATCTTGCCGCTGATGATGTAGACGCCGGTGGACGCCTGGATGCTCGGATTGAGCTGGCGCTGTTCGGCATTGTAATGGACGTTGAACACGCCGCCCTTCTTCGGGGTCTCCTGCGCAAACGCCCGCATCGGGTTGATGACGTTGGCGGCGATTGCCGCCGAGGTCAGGAGCGCCGTGCGGCGGTTGATTTCCAGGCGGGTCAAATCCATACGACGTCTCCAAAAACGACTTGCGGGCCGGAGCGAGCGGCCGCAGGGTTTCCCTATCTACGCCGGAGCAGCGCTCAAGTCATTTTGAAATGGTCTGCGATTGCGGAATATCCTTCCGCAAAAGATCGCATGGACGCGTCACAGCGATTTGGCGTCAGCGTTCGGCCTGCGTGATATAGGCGGCCAGCACGGCGCGTTCCTCGCCGGTCATTTCCGTGATGTTACCCGGCGGCATCGCGCTCGACCATGCAGCGACGCGTCCGATCAACCTGATGTTGCGCTGGATATGCTGGGGTGCATCGAGCAGGATGCCCTTTGGCGCGGTGACGATGCCGGCCCACACGGGCTCTGCGGCATGGCACATGCTGCAGCGGGACATCACGATTTCCTCGACATCGGCAAGCGTCGGCTGCGCGGCAAGCGCGCCGGTCTTCACCTCGCGCGGGCCGGCAGCGGAGAGAAGGCCGATCGCGATCACGCCGGCTGCCGCCACGCCCCACACCCACCACGGCGATTTGCGTCCAGCGTGACGCTCATTGAAGAAGTGCCGGATCACCGGCCCCAGCGCCAGCACGATCGCGACGATGATCCAGTTGAAGCGCGTTGCGTAGAGCAGGGGATAGTGGTTGCTGATCATCAGTACGACGACGGGGAGCGTCAGATAGTTGTTGTGGACCGAGCGCTCCTTGCTGGTCTTGCCGAGCTTCGGGTCGGGCGATTGCCCCGCGATCAGGCTAGCTACGATCTTCTTCTGGTTCGGGATGATCACCGCAAAGACGTTGGCGACCATGATGGTGCCGATGATCGCGCCGATCTGGTTGAACGCGCCGCGCCCGCTCAGGACGTGGGTGAAGGCGTAGGTCAGCGCGACCAGGAACAAATAGCCACCGATCGCAAAGCCGAGCTCGCGCTGGGCAAGGCCCGTGCGGCAGGCGATCTCGTATAGCAGCCAGGCGAGTGCGAGGCTGCAGAAGCTGAACAGGCCTGCCTGGATCGGCGTGAGGTCGAGGATCGACTTGTCGACCAGGAAGAGATCGGCATCGAGATAATAGACCACCACCATCAGCGCGAAGCCGGAGAGCCAGGTGGTATAGGCTTCCCATTTGAACCAGGTGAGCTCCTCCGGCATCTGGCTTGGTGCCACCAGATATTTCATGATCCGGTAGAAGCCGCCGCCGTGCACCTGCCAGGCTTCGCCCTGCACGCCATCAGGCAGGTCGCGCTTCGGCTTCAGGCTGAGATCGAGATGGATGAAATAGAAGGAGCTGCCGATCCATGCGATCGCCGCCACCACATGCAGCCAGCGCAGGAGCAGGCTCGCCCATTCCGAGATGATGGATCCCCACATGCTTACCCCATCCGTCGCGACGTCGATGCCGCAGCTTTGATGACCGCAACCGGCGGCCGCGCCCTTACAATGTGTCGCACCGATCGCCGAGATTTTCCAGCAGGACGGCATTACGCATTGCACATCCTGCGGGCATGAGCTGATGTGCGATTCGGCACTCGAAGGCTGCGGAGGAACTCGTGACGAAGCATCTTGGACGCCCGGCCAGGCCCGCATTGACATCCGCATTGCTCGCGGCTGTCATCGGCACGACCGCGTCGGCTGAACCAGTGCTGCAAGGCAAGGAGGCCTTCGGAAGCTGGCAATCCGACAAGCCCGGCACCGTCAGGTTGATCCGGCCGCAGGATCTTCCTGCGCCGGGCGCGTCGCGATCGGTCGCCAATACGTCGTCCGTGGTGGCGCGGCCCGCCGAAGCGACGCCGGTCGTGCCAGATGGTTTCAAGATCGAGCTGCTGGCCGAGGGCCTTTCCGGCCCCCGCATCGTGCGCGTTGCGCCGAATGGCGACATCTTCGTCGCGGAGACGCGGGCAGGGCGCATCCGCGTGCTGCGTGCGGACGGCGCGAAGATCGTGGCGAATGAGATCTTTGCCAGCGGGCTGAACCGTCCGTTCGGCATCGCCTTCTTCCCGAACGGCGACAATCCGCAATGGGTCTATGTCGCCAACACCGACAGCGTCGTCCGCTTCGCCTATCGCAGCGGCGATCTCAAGGCATCCGGCAAGCCCGAGGCGGTGGTCGCGAACCTCGCGCACGGCACCGGCCATTCCACCCGCGACATCGTCTTCACGCCGGATAACAAGCGGATGTTCGTCTCGGTCGGCTCGGCCGGCAATGCCGGCGAAGGCATGGGCAATCCGCCCGGCGGCATCGAGGCATGGTCACGCGCGCAAGCTCTCGGTGCGTCCTGGGGCTACGAGACCGAGCGCGCAGCGGTGCTGGCCTTCGATGCGGACGGCAAGAACAGAAAGCTCTACGCCACCGGCATCCGTAACTGCGTCGGCCTTGCCATTGAGCCGCAGAGCGGTCTGCCCTGGTGCTCGACCAACGAGCGCGACGGCCTCGGCGACGATCTCGCGCCGGATTACGTCACGAGCGTGCGGGAAGGCGCGTTTTACGGCTGGCCGTGGTTCTATATCGGCGCCAACCAAGACCCGCGCCACGCCGGCGCGCGGCCGGACCTGAAGGACAAGATCACGATTCCCGACGTGCTGCTCCAGTCGCATTCCGCGTCGCTCGGCATGACCTTCTATCAGGGCAGCAATTTCCCGGCCGAGTATCAAGGCGACGCCTTCGCCGCCGAGCATGGCTCATGGAACAGGTCCAAGCGCACCGGCTACAAGGTGATCCGTATCCGGATGAGGGACGGCAAGCCGACGGGCGAGTACGAGGATTTCGTCACCGGCTTCGTCGTCAACGACAACGACGTCTGGGGACGGCCGGTCGGTGTTGCCGTTGCGAAAGACGGCGCGCTGCTGATCTCGGAAGACGGCAACGGCACCATCTGGCGCGTGACTCACACGCCGCAATGACATTCGCGGCGCGATGACACTGCACCCTCTCCCGCAAGGGAAGGAACAGCGTGCTTGTTTCAGCTTACCCCCTGATCACGCTCGCGCCGCCGTCAACCGGCAGCGTCACGCCGGTGATGAAGTTCGCTTCATCCGAGGCGAGGAACAGCGCGGCATTCGCCACGTCCCATGCCGTACCCATTTTCCTGCGCAGTGGCACCTTGCTGTCGCGCTCGGCTTCGACTTCGGCGCGGGTCTTGTGCCATTCGCGGGCGCGGGTGTCGACGGCCATCGGCGTGTTCATCAGGCCCGGCAGGATGACGTTGGCGCGGATGCCGTATTCGGCGTTCTGGTAGGCGAGTTGCTCGGTGAAGGCGATCATCGCCGACTTTGTCGCCTTGTAGGCGACGTAGGGATAGGTGGTGATCGCGGCCATCGAGGAGATGTTGATGATCGCGCCGCTTCTTTGCGTCCGCATGATCGGGATCACCTCCTTTGCCGCAAGGATGCAGCTCTTCAGATTGATGGCGACCACGCGGTCGAATGCCTCTTCGGTCAGCTTCAGGAGTTCGGCGTCGCCGCCGCCGAGGCTGACGCCGACGTTGTTGTGCAGGATATCGATCCGCCCCCAGCGCGCCTGCGCGTCCGCCACGATCGCCTTGATGTCGTCTGTCCTGGTCACATCGGCCTTGAAGGCGTTGGCCGTGCCCTGCTGCGCCGCGATCATCGCGACGGTCTCCTGTGCCGATTCGAGATTGTGATCGACGCAGACGACCTTCGCGCCCTCGCGTGCGAAGGTCAGCGCGGTGGCGCGGCCATTGCCCATGCCCTCGCCGGGGCTCTGCCCGGCTCCCACCACGATGGCGACCTTGTTCTTCAAGCGCATGACGTTTTCTCCCTGCTTTTTCATCACGATAGCAATCGTCCAGGGATCGGAGAAGATCAGCGCTGCGCCGCATGCCCGCGTGCAACGCGCCATGTCCCGCAAAACCTGCATGGCTCCGTTGAACAAGCCAAAGTGTGCGGACGCGCGATGACCTGTGATTGCGCCGGAACCCGGTCACGCGAATGACGTTTGTTGCCGGTACCATTCCGCGCTAGGCTCTCGTTAGGGGCTTCCCCAACCGCCAGTGGCTTGCCGATGAATCTGCTCGATCCACAAGGGCCTGTTGCTGTCGCCAACAGTACGATTCTCGTCGATTCCGTTTTCATCATGCTGACGATCGTGGTGCCGACGATCGTCGCCATCCTCGCCTTCGCCTGGTGGTTTCGCGCCTCCAATCCGCAGGCGAAGTATCAACCCGACTTCGTCTATTCAGGCCGCGTCGAGATGGTGGTGTGGGCGATCCCGGCGCTCACCATCATCCTGCTCGGCGGCGTCGCCTGGATCGGGTCGCATCAGCTCGATCCCCGAGCGCCAGTGCCCGGGACCGGCAGCCCGGTGCGCATCCAGGCGGTGTCGCTCGACTGGAAATGGCTCTTCATCTATCCCGATCAGCGCATTGCGACGGTCAATTCGCTGACGGTCCCAGCAGGCGCCGAGCTGAACTTCCAGCTCACGTCGTCGAGCGTGATGAACGTGTTCTTCATCCCGCAGCTCGGCAGCATGATCTACACCATGAACGGCATGGTGACGCGACTCAATCTGCGTGCCGACAATGAGGGCAAGCTCCAGGGCCTGTCGGCGCATTTCTCCGGCGATGGTTTTCCGGAGATGATGTTTGACGTCAACGTGATCTCGCCGCTCACTTTTCCGGACTGGGTGGCGAGCACAGCCAAGACCGATCAGGTGCTGAACGAGGATAGCTACAAGAAGCTGATGCAACAGTCCGTCGAGCGCGGCAGGCCGATCTATCGGCTCGAAGATCCCCGCCTGTTCGACATGATCGCAACCCAGCACATCCCGCCGGGGCCAGGCCCGCAACTGACCTCGAATGCCTCGCGGCCGCATAGTGGAGATCACGATGCTCGGTAAGCTCGATTGGTCTGCGATCCCGTTCGACCAGCCGATTCCGCTTGTCGCGGGCGGGGTCGTGCTGGTTGCGATCCTCGCGGTGCTGGTCTGGGTCGTGGTCAAGGGATATCTGCCCTATCTCTGGCACGAATGGATCACCAGCGTCGACCACAAGCGCATCGGCGTCATGTACGTCCTGCTTGCCTCCGTGATGTTGCTGCGCGGCGGCAGCGACGCCATCATGATGCGGATCCAGCAGGCGGTCTCCTACCAGTCGCAGGGCTATCTGCCGCCGGAGCACTACAACCAGATCTTCTCTGCCCATGGCACCATCATGATCTTCTTCGTGGCGATGCCGTTCGTGATCGGTCTGATGAACCTCGTGGTGCCCTTGCAGCTCGGCGTGCGCGACGTCGCCTTTCCGACCCTCAATTCGGTCGGCTTCTGGCTGACAGCCACCGGTGCGCTGCTAGTCAACCTCTCTCTCGTGGTCGGCGAGTTCGCGCGCACCGGATGGCTCGCATTTCCGCCGCTTTCGGAGCTGACCTACTCGCCCGGCGTCGGCGTCGACTATTATGCCTGGTCTTTGCAGATATCCGGCGTGGGGACGCTGGTCGCCGGCATCAATCTGGTCACCACGGTTCTGAAGCTGCGCACCCGGGGCATGAACTATCTGCGCATGCCGATGTTCTGCTGGACGACGCTTGCCTCGAACCTGCTGATCGTCGCGGCGTTCCCGATCCTCACGGCGACGCTCGCCATGCTCCTGCTCGATCGCTACCTCGGCTTCCATTTCTTCACCAACGAAGCCGGCGGCAACGTCATGATGTTCATGAATCTGATCTGGGCCTGGGGCCATCCCGAGGTCTACATCCTCGTGCTGCCGGCCTTCGGCATCTTCTCGGAAGTGGTGTCGACTTTCTCCGGAAAACCGCTGTTCGGCTATCGCTCCATGGTGCTCGCCACCATGGCGATCTGCGTCATCTCCTTCATGGTGTGGCTGCATCACTTCTTCACGATGGGTGCGGGGCCGACCGTCAATGCGGTCTTTGGCATCGCCAGCATGATCATTGCGGTGCCCACCGGCGTGAAGATCTACAATTGGCTGTTCACCATGTATGGCGGCCGTATCCGCTTCACGACTCCGATGCTGTGGTCGGTCGGCTTCATGGTGACGTTCATCACCGGCGGCCTCACCGGAGTCCTGGTCGCGGTGCCGCCGGCCGACTTTCTCCTGCACAACAGCCTGTTCCTGGTGGCGCACTTCCACCACGTCATCATCGGCGGCGTGCTGTTCGGTGCCTTCGCCGGGTTCACCTACTGGTTTCCGAAAGCGTTCGGCTTCCGCCTCGACGAGGCCTGGGGCAAGGCGGCGTTCTGGTTCACGTTCGTCGGCTTCTACGTTACCTTCCTCCCGCTCTATACGGCGGGCCTGCTGGGCATGACCCGGCGCATGCAGCATTACGACGTTGCGGCGTGGCGGCCCTGGATGCTCGTGGCCGCGGTCGGCATGGCGCTCCTGAGCGTTGCGGTGGCCTGCCAGGTCATGCAGCTCGTCGTCAGCATCCGCAACCGCGAGCAGCTCCGCGACCGTACCGGCGATCCCTGGGATGGCAGGTCGCTGGAGTGGGCGACGTCGTCGCCTCCGCCGGCGTTCAACTTCGCGTTCCATCCCGATGTGCGCGGCGAAGATGCCTATTGGGAGATGAAGGCGAAGGCCAAGCAGCAGCAGTTCGAGCACCAGGAGGTTGAATACGAGGACATCGAGATGCCCCGGAATTCGCCGACCGGCTTCGTCTGCGCGTTCTTTGCATCCATCATGGGCTTTGCGCTGATCTGGCACATCTGGTGGATGGTCGTTCTGGGTGTCATTGGTGCGTGGGCGACCTTCGTCGTGTTCGCCTGGCGTGACCATGACGAATACGTCATTCCGGCGGCCGAAGTCGCACGCATCGATCGCATCAATATCGAGGAACGTCGCAACCTCGTCAGCATGGCGGGGGTGGTCTGATGGCGATGACCGCGACCGTTGGCCACGCGCATGCCGATCCCCATCACATCGGACTCGTTGTCGAGCATCCCGGACCTGCGTCGAAACGAATTGTGACGGCCTATGGCTTCTGGGTCTTCCTGCTCTCCGACATCGTGATGTTCTCCTGCTTCTTCGCGGCCTATGCGGTGCTGGTCGGACAAACCGCCGACGGCCCGAAGGGCTCGGAGATTTTCGAGCAGCGGAACGTGGCGATCGAGACAGTCTGCCTGCTGCTGTCGAGCTTCACATGCGGCATGGCGAGCATTGCAGCCGACGTCCGAAACCGGCTCTGGTTCTACCTCGGCATGGCGGTGACCTGCGTGCTGGGGCTTGCGTTCCTCAGCATCGAGTTCCGCGAATTCGCCGACCTGGTTTCCCGCGGTTATGGACCATCGCGCAGCGCGTTCCTGACCGCTTTCTTCTCGCTCGTCGGCTGCCACGGCCTGCACGTCTCGGCCGGGGTGCTGTGGCTGCTCACGATGATGGCCCAGGTCTTCGCCAAGGGCTTTCGCGCCGACATCCTGCGCCGCATGATGTGCTTTGCGCTGTTCTGGCACGCGCTCGACATCATCTGGGTCGCCGTCTTTTCCGTCGTCTACCTGCTTGGGAGTGGCGTATGAGCGATCTGACGCACCAGCCGGTCGAACATGACCTCGCACCCGGCGAGGAAGAGGTACACAGCGTCGGCGAGCGGATTCTCGGCTATGTCGTGGGCCTGGTCCTTGCCCTGCTCTTGACGGCGACGTCGTTCTTCATCGCGGGCACCAACCTGGTCTGGCAGCCCTCGATCCCAATCGCCATCATCGTGCTGGCGATTGCGCAAATGGGCGTGCATCTCGTGTTCTTCCTGCACATCACCACCGGCCCCGACAACACGAACAATGTGCTGGCGCTGGCGTTCGGCCTCCTGATCGTCTTCCTGGTGGTCGGCGGCTCGGTCTGGATCATGTCGCATTTGAATGAGAACATGCCGGCGATGGACCAGATCATGCGGATGCAGTAAGAGGCCGCCCCCTCGCTCAGATCATTTCGGCCGGCGGCAATTGTACGCCTTGCGGAAGCCTGCGGCCAACGCGTCGTCCTCCGAGCAGAACCAGCGGTCCGGCTTCGTCGTCGCCGGATAGCTCGGGCAGCCCCGCAAGTGATAGATGCCGATATTGCCGGTGACGCGCGCGCGCACCGCGAGCTTGCCCTTGATGCTGCAATTCGGCGGCATGGTCAGCTCGTCAGGAAACAGCACCGCGCGGATCTCCTTGTCGCGGTCGGCGCGGCAGGCGGCGCCGAGCAGTGTGCCGTCCTTCTTGCCGGTGCGGAATTCCTGCGGTGCAACAAAACAGCCCTTCCAGATGCCGGCCGAATTCGTCTGGGCCTCGGCGGCGGCCGGCTTGACGTTCGCCTTGATCGGCTCGCGCGCGACGGCGAAGCCGAGGCCGACGAGCTGCTCGTTCAGGCTCGTCTTGTCGCCCTCGGCCGTGCAGATGGCGCGGTGACGCTTGCCAAAGCTCTTCTCCGGCCCGACATCGTCGCAGCGTACGTTGCGGCCGTTGATCAGCTTTGCAAGCTGATCGCGCGCCTCGAGCCCGCAGGTCCAGGGATCGGCGTGGTCGTCGATGCAGACCTGGTCAAGTTCCGGCGCATCGACTCCGTCGAGACGGTAAGTCGCATCGCCGAGCTGGATCGAGTTGCCGTCCCGCACCGTTGCGCTGGCCGCTATGGCGAAGCTGGGCTCGGTATCGGCGACACAGCCGAGGATAGCGAGAAACAAGACGAGCGCGGCGGCGCGGGCGGCGGCAAAGGAATCTTGGAAGGACATACGTTCTCGCTATCGATTGGCTCTTTCGCGAGGGTTCTCTAGCATCTCGACATTGCAACACCAATGGTCTGCGCCCAGCGAAGCCTGACATTCGTTCCCTGCAGCTTTACTCGCCCGCCGCTCTGACCCTATCGTTTGACGCTGCACGCAAGGCTCAATCGCCCGGGAAGCGGCGAGAGCGGGAGGATGACTTTGGCAAACGAACCCGTGGACGTCCTGATCATCGGCGCCGGCGCCTCCGGAGCCGCGGTTGCCTGGTCACTCGCCGAGACCAGGATGCACATCCTTTGCCTCGAGCAGGGCGATTGGATGAAGCCGGCGGACTATCCAAGCACCGGTCGGGACTGGGAGGCCAGGTTCTACGGTGAATGGTCGACCAGTCCGAACATCCGCGGCCGGCCCGAGGATTATCCGATCAACGACGACAACTCGCCGATCAAGGTCGTCAATTTCAACGCGGTCGGCGGCTCGACGGTGATGTACACCGCGCACTGGCCGCGGCTGCATCCGTCCGATTTCAAGGTGAAGACGCTGGACGGCGTCGCCGACGACTGGCCGATCGACTACGACAGGCTGGTGCCGTTCTTCGAGGAGAACGACCGGATCATGGGCACATCGGGACTATCAGGCGATCCGCTCTCGCCGCTGACGCATCCGCCGATGCCGCCGCAGCCGCTTGGGCTCTCCGGTCCCCTCGTCGCCAAGGCCATGAACAAGCTCGGCTGGCACTGGTGGCCGTCGGACACCACGGTCGCGACGATGGATTACGAGGGCAGGGCGCGCTGCATCAATCTCGGCCATTGCACCCCGGCCTGCGCGCAAGGTGCCAAAGCCTCGACCGACATCACCTATTGGCCGCAGGCGATCCGCGCCGGCGTCGAGCTGCGCACCCATTGCCGGGTGCGCGAGATCACGACCGACGAGAACGGCATGGCCTCGGGCGTGGTCTATTACGACAAGGACGGCGTCGAGCAGTTCCAGGGCGCGCATGTCGTGATCATCGCCTGCAACGGCGTTGGCACGCCGCGCTTGCTGCTCAACTCCGCGTCGGGGCGTTTCCCGAATGGCCTTGCCAATTCATCAGGGCTCGTCGGCAAGAACCTCATGTTCCACCCCTACGCGCAGATCTACGGCTATGTCACGGAGCCGACTGACAGTAATCGCGCGCCGCCGACCTGTTTGTGGAGCAAGGAGTTCTACGACACCGACCTGTCCCGCGGCTTCGTGCGGGGCTACGGTGTCCAGTTCGTGCGCGGCGCAGGACCGGTGTTCGAGGCGGTCGTGAGCGAGCAGAAAGGCATTCTTCCCTGGGGTGCCGATCATCACCGCGTGTTCCGCAAGCTCAACGGCCATCGGCTGGGATTCTCCGCGATCTGCGAGGACCTGCCGGAAGAGCATAATCGCGTCACGCTCGACCCGGTGCTCAAGGATAGCCATGGCATTCCCGCGCCCAGGATCGACTACACCATCAGCGAGAACAGCCGGAAGATGATGGAGCATGCGCTGGCTCGCGGCCGCGAGTTTCTCGAAACCGCGGGGGCCACGGACATCTGTGTCAACAGTCCGATCCCCTGGGGCGGCTGGCACCTGCTCGGCACCGCGCGGATGGGCACCGACCCCGAGCGCTCCGTCGTCAACGAATGGGGCCGCTCGCATGACGTCAAGAACCTGTTCATTGTCGACGGCAGCGTCTTCGTCACTTCGGGCGGCGTCAACCCGACCTCCACCATCCAGGCCATCGCGCTCTACGTCGCCGACCAGATGAAGCAGCGCCTCGCCAATTTGTTCGATTAGAGGATCTCATGCCCGACCAGATCACCCTCACGTCGCGACAGCGCCAGGACTTGCGCACCATTGCCGCCATGATCATCCCGGCGAGCGAGGAGTACCGTGTGCCGGGCGCGGATGACGACCTCATCCAGGCCGACATCCTCGCGACCCTCGGCCGCGATGCCAAGCTCGTTGCAGCCGCGCTCGATCATCTCGCGCGGCTTGCCGGCATGCCGCTCGCCGAACTCGATGCTGCGGCGCGGGACAGCGTGATCAGCACATTCCGCGCCGAGGGCGGCGCGCCGGCCGCAACGCTCGTCCGCGTCGTGCTGCAATGCTACTACCGCGACGACCGCGTGCTGCGCTCGCTGGGGCTCGAGCCGCGCGCGCCTTTCCCGAAAGGGCACGTGCTGGAGGACGGCGATTGGTCGCTGCTCGACCCGGTCAAGGACCGAGCTCACGCGATGCGTCAGGTCAGTTAAGCAGTTCGTGAAGAGCGGCCGGCTTGCATTATAAGTTCGAGGTAACCATCTGACGCGCGAAGGAATTTCGCCATGTTAGATTTTACCTCAGATCTCAGCGATGCCAGTCTGTCATCGCAACCTATCCAATCCACCCCGGTCGACGACCAGAACCTGCTGGATGCCTATTCCAATGCCGTGATTGGCGTGACGGAGCGCGTCGGGCCGGCCGTGGTGCGTGTCGAGACCGGGCCAAAGGTCCCGAACGGCCGCGAGCGCGGCGGCCTCGGCTCTGGCATCGTCATCTCGCCGGATGGACTGGTGCTCACCAACAGCCACGTCGTCGGCTCGTCCAAGGAGATCCGGCTGCGGGATATCGAAGGGAATGTCGGCGACGCCCGAGTGCTCGGCGTCGATCCCGACACGGATCTGGCGCTGCTCCGCGCCAACGGCGCCCGCGACCTCCGCTATGCCTCGCTCGGAAATTCGAAGGGCCTGCGGCGCGGCCAGCTCGTGATCGCGATCGGCAATCCCCTGGGCTTCGAGTCCACCGTGACCGCCGGCGTGGTCTCGGCGCTCGGCCGCTCGATCCGCTCGGTGAGTGGCCGGACCATCGAGGACGTGATCCAGACCGACGCCGCGCTCAACCCCGGCAATTCGGGCGGGCCGCTGGTCTCGTCGAATTCCGAGGTGATCGGCATCAACACCGCGATCATCAGCGGCGCGCAAGGCATCTGCTTCGCGGTTGCGAGCAACACCGCGCAGTTCGTGCTGTCGGAGATCATCCGTCACGGCTATGTCCGCCGCGCCTATATCGGCGTCGCCGGCCAGACCGCGCCGATCCCGCGGCGCCATGCTGTGCTTGCCGGCGTCGAGAACGAGATGGGCGCGCTGCTCGCCCAGATCGAACCGGACGGGCCGGCGGCGAAGGCGGGGCTGCTCCCCGGCGATGTCGTGATCAAGCTCGATGGCGTCGAAATCAACG
The DNA here is from genome assembly GCF_059803475.1 of Bradyrhizobium sp. UFLA05-89. Classification (NCBI taxonomy): domain Bacteria; kingdom Pseudomonadati; phylum Pseudomonadota; class Alphaproteobacteria; order Hyphomicrobiales; family Nitrobacteraceae; genus Bradyrhizobium; species Bradyrhizobium sp. UFLA05-89. Next base: position 49,275 of record NZ_JBANBA010000001.1, read on the forward strand.
GCGTCGACGATCTGATCCGCGTGCTCGACCGCGACCGGATCGGCCGGCGGCTCGCCATGGATGTGCTGCGCCTCGGGCGCCTGCGAGCGATCGACATTGACCCCATCGAGCGCAAGCCGGCGCGCTAGCCTGGGACCAACCGGGCGAGTATGACTGCGTCATGCCTTGCCCGGAAAACCCCGCCGCATGATGCCGGCGCATGAGATCTACGACGTCATCGTGATCGGCGCCGGCGCCGGTGGCATGACGGCGGCGGCCGTCGCTGCCGCCGAGGGCTTGCGTGTGCTGGTGATCGAAAAGACCGCGTTCGTCGGCGGCACCACCGCCTGGTCCGGTGGCATGGTCTGGATTCCTGCCAACGGCAAGATGAAAGAGGCGGGGCTCTCCGACAACGTCACTGATGCCGTCCAGTATCTCGCGAGCACCGTACCCGAGCCCGCCAATGCCGGCCTGCGTGCGGCGTTCCTCGCCCGCGGGCCGGAGGCGATTACCTATCTCGAAGCGAACACGGAAGTGCGCCTCCAGCCGGTGAAGGCTTATCCCGACTACTATCCCGAGCGGCTTGGCGCGACGGCGGGCGGGCGCGTGCTGGAGCCGGTGGCGTTCGATGGCACCAGATTGGGTGCTCATTTCGCCCGGTTGCGGCCGCCTTTGCCGGAATTCATGCTGTTCGGCGGCATGATGGTCAACCGGCTCGACATTCCGCATTTGCGCAAGATTGGAAAGTCCGTTGGCTCGACGCTGCGGTCGCTGCGCCTGATCTCGCAATATGCGCTGCAGCGGCTTGGCAGCCCACGCGGCACGACGCTGCATCTTGGCAACGCGCTCGCGGCGCGGCTCTACGCTTCGCTGCTGGCGCGGCAGGTCGAAATCCTCTTCAGCACGGATGTCGAGGACCTCGTCGTCGAGGGCGGCCGTGTCAGTGGCGTGACCCTCCGCCATGGCTCGCGCGACCGCCTGATCGCCTCGCGCCGCGGCGTGGTGCTTGCGACCGGCGGCTTCTCGCACGATGCGCCCTTGCGCAAGCGCTTCTTTCCCACCGCCGCAGGATATGTCTCGGCGACCACGCCGGCCGGCACCGGCGACGGGCTCCGGCTTGCGATAGCAGGCGGAGCCGCGCTGAACGCGGACGCGACGAGCCCGGCCAATTGGGTGCCGGCCTCGCTGTTCCGCCGCGCCGATGGCAGCCGCGGCGTGTTCCCGCACACGGTGACGGACCGCGCCAAGCCGGGCGTGATCGCCGTCAACGCGGCCGGCCGGCGCTTCGTCAACGAGGCGCTGTCGTACCACGAGTTCGTGCTCGGCATGCTCCGCGACGGCAATGGCGAGCCTGATCGGCCCTTCTATCTGATCTGCGACCGCGACTTCCTGTGGACCTACGGCCTCGGCCGCATCGAGCCGTTCACCTGGAATTACCGCCGCTACGTCAGGAGCGGCGAGCTGATCGCGGCCGAAAGCATCGCGCGTCTCGGTGAGCGGATCGGCGTCGTGCCATCCTCGCTCGCCGCGACCATCGCCGATTACAACGCCCATGCGCGCGAGGGCCGCGATCCCGAATTCGGCCGCGGCAGTACCGTCTATCAGCGCCATCTCGGCGATGTCAGCCACAAGCCCAATCCGTGCGTCGCGCCGATCGAGCGCGCGCCGTTCTTCGCGCTTCGCATCCATCCGGCTGATCTCGGCACTGCCATCGGCATGAAGGTCGACGCCCGCGCCCGCGTGCTGCGCGAGGACGGCACGCCGATCGCCGGCCTCTACGCCTGCGGCAACGACATGGGCTCGATCATGAACGGCAACTATCCCGGCCCGGGCATCACGCTGGGGCCCGCGCTGACGTTCGGGTACATTGCGGGTCGGCATCTGGCGGAGGGCGCGGTGGTCACGCCGAGTGCTGCTGCGGCCTCGGTCTCCCACTGATATCTTGTTGCGGAGGAAAACATGACGGCACAAGCGTTCGACACCGACATCACTGAAACCGACAGCGCCCTGATCGGGCCATGGCGCCAGCCGCGCCAGATGTTGCAGGCGCAAGTCTACGATGCGCATGCCTCGATCCACGATGATGCTACCGCGCAAAAGCTCGGCTTCAAGGGCGGCACCATCGAAGGCCCGACCCACTTCAGCCAGTTCGCGCCGCTCGGCGCGCGGCTGTGGGGACGGACGTGGTTCGAAACGGGTTGCCTCTCCGCGCACTATCGCAACGCCTGCTTCGAAGGCGAGGAGGTGCAGGCGATCCTGTCGAAGCCTCTCCCCGGTACGAGCCAGTGCCAGATCCAGATGGTCAAGCGCGACGGCACGGAAGTGCTGCGCGGCTCGGCCTCGGTCGGCGATCCGCAGGTTGCGACCGCGCTCGAGACGCGCCTCACTGAGCTCAAGCCACTCGCTGATCCCGTGATTCTGCGCGACGTGAAGGTGGCGAAGACCGGCAAGCGTCAGACCGTGCGAATGGGCCTCGACCAGAACATGGGCGACCTCTATCCATTCTCGCTGCGGCAGAAGCTCGCGGTGATCACGGAGAACTCGGCGTTCTATTCGAGCGGAGAGAATCCCTGGCAGAAAGCCATCATCCCGATGGAGATGCTGAGCGTGCTCTTCCAGTACCGTGCGAAGGACGATCCGCTCCCGTCGAAGGGCCCGGCTGTCGGGCTGTTCGCCGACCAGGAGATCCGGCTGATCAAGGGCCCACTCTTCGTCGGCGAAGACTATGAAGTCGAACGCGAGGTGGTCGCGCTCTCCGCCAGCCGCCGCACCGAGAGCGCCTGGGTGAAGACCCGCGTGTTCGACAAGGCGAATGCGATAGTCGCGACCATGCTGCTCAACATGGCGACGATCAAGGACTCGTACGCGCCGTATGAGGAAGAGTATCGGCGGTTGTATGGGAGCGCGCGATAGGCGCCAATCCCTCCGCTCGTCATTCCGGGCTCGACGCTTCGCGTCGCCCCGGAATGACGAGTGGAGCGTTCCTCCGCCCAAGCCTTGAGCAGATGCCCGTCGCAAAGCCGCCGCACAGGGAATGGGCAGACCTCGGCTTCTCTCATAACGTACTGAAAGCGCAACAAAATCCTGCACTCATCCCGCACCGTCGCTATTGTACACAATGGCACGGCGCTTGCAGAACTCCTGGCAACGGGTGTTCTCGCGAGGGACGTGCATGTTGAACTCAGCGAAGCCGACACTTGGCGTCATCGACGCCGAGCCCGCGCCGATCAAGCTCGACTGGTCGACTACGGCACTCGTCATCATCGACATGCAGCGCGACTTCATGGAGCCGGGCGGCTTCGGCGAGACGCTTGGCAACGACGTCTCCCAGCTCGCGCGCGCAGTGAAGCCGATCGGCGCGGTGCTTGCGGCGGCGCGCGAGGGCGGCATGCTGGTCATCCACACTCGCGAGGGCCATCTGCCTGACCTCTCCGACGCGCCACCCGCGAAGATCGAGCGCGGTGCGCCGTCTTTGCGCATCGGTGATCCCGGCCCGATGGGCCGCATCCTGATCCGCGGCGAGGCCGGCCACGACATCATTTCCGAGCTCTATCCGCTCGACAGCGAGGTCGTGATCGACAAGCCCGGGAAGGGCGCATTCTACGCCACCGAGCTCAGCGACGTGCTGGAGAAATACGGCATCGAGAATCTTCTTGTGTGCGGCGTCACGACGGAAGTCTGCGTCAACACCACCGTGCGCGAGGCCAATGACCGCGGCTATCGCTGCGTCGTCATCTCGGACGGCTGCGCGTCCTACTTCCCCGAGTTTCACGAGATGGGCCTGAAGATGATCAAGGCCCAGGGCGGAATCTTCGGCTGGGTCGCTGACTCTGCCGCAGTACTGGAGGCGTTGAAGACTTCGACCATTTAGGGGATCACCATGAGCACATTGACGGGGACGGCCGGCAAGTCTGAGATCGATAAGTCCGAGTTCAAGCCGGCACTATGGACACCGGGCGACTGGAACGCGTTTTTCGGCTTCGGCACCAACATCCTCGTCAACATGCTCGTGCTCACTGGCCTGTTGCGCTTCGTGCTGAAGATGCCGGACAGCCTCGTCTTCGGCCGCATCCTGCCCGCGCTCGGGCTGATGATGTGCCTGTCGACCTTCTACTACGCGTTCCTCGCCTACCGCCTGGCGCAGAAGAGCGGTCGTCGCGACGTCTGCGCGCTGCCCTCGGGCGTCAGCGTGCCGCACATGTTCATCGTCACCTTCGTGATCATGCTGCCGATCACGCTTCGGACGGGCGATCCGCTGAAGGGATGGTCGGCGGGGCTGGTCTGGGTGTTTTTCCAAAGCTTTATCCTGATGATCGGCGGCTTCATCGCGCCGTTCATCCGCAGGATCACGCCGCGCGCGGCTTTGCTCGGCACGCTCGCCGGCGTCTCCATCACCTTCATCTCGATGCGTCCGGCACTCGAGATGTACATGACGCCGCAGATTGGTCTTGTCTGCTTCGCCATCATCCTGGTGAGCTGGTTCGGCGGCGTGAAATATCCGCGCGGCATTCCGGCAGGCCTCGTCGCCATCGCAGTCGGCATGGTCATCGCCTGGGGCTCGAACCTGTTCGGGCTTGGTCTCGGCGGATTGAGTGTGAAGGGCGTCGGCGATGCCTTCGCCAATTTTGGCTTCTCGGTGCCACTTCCTGCCGTGGGTCACGTGTTCTCCGGCTTCGAGTTTCTCGGCGTCATCCTCGTCACCGCGATTCCATTCGGCATCTATGACCTCGTCGAGGCCATGGACAATGTCGAGAGCGCGGAGGCCGCCGGAGACGAATATCCGACCACGCGTGTGCTCACTGCCGATGGCGTCGTCAGCCTGATCGGCTGCCTGATGGGCAATCCCTTCATCAACGCGGTCTATATCGGTCATCCCGGCTGGAAGGCGATGGGTGGGCGCATCGGCTATTCCGCCGCGACCGGCGTGATGGTCGTCGTGCTGTCGTGGTTCGGCATCATCTCGGTGCTGCTGGCGCTGGTGCCTGTGGTCGCGATCTCGCCGATCCTGCTCTATATCGGCATGCTCATCGGTGCGCAGGCGTTTCAGACCACGCCAGTCAAGCATGCGCCTGCGATCGTGCTGGCGCTGACGCCGCATCTGGCCGCCTGGGCAAAACTCCAGATCGACACGATGCTGGCCTCGACCATGACGGCGGCGGCGACCGTCGGCGGCATGGCCGGCGACAAGGCGGACGCCGTCAAGGCCGCCGCAATCGCCGCGCTGCCGCAGCAGGGCGTTTTCTATCACGGCCTCGAGGTAATGGGTGGCGGCTCGATCCTCGCGGGCCTGATCCTGGGGGCGATCGGCGTCTTCATCATCGAGCGCGACTTCGAGAAGGCGTCAGCCTTCGCATTCGTCGGTGCGGTCCTGACCTATTTCGGCTTCATGCACGGCGAGGCCGTCGGCGTTGGCGGCGGCTTCGGCGTCACGCCGGCAGTCGCGCTCTCCTATGCCGTAGTGGCGGCTGGATTTTATGCTCTCAGCCGGCGTACAAGTGAACACTACGCCTCACATCCGGAGATGTCGGCAGCGCCTGCGGAGTAGGCACTAGCCAGCATGATCGCGGCCGGGTGGCGCCATGTCGCCCGGCCGCTTTTCTTCAGGCCACGCCCAGATCGGAGAGGATATCAGCCCCCGCGCGAACCTCGTGACTTGATCCTTCGAAATCCTGCCCGACCGGCTCGCAGGCGCCGCCGAGATGGCGTGCGAGAAAGGCCTCGGTGATGGCGAGGTGGGAAAACTGGTTGGGGGGTCTCTGGAAGCCGTGTCCCTCGTCGGGATAGACGATGTAGGTCACCGGAATGTTCTTGGCCTGCATGGCAGCGGCGATGGTGTCGCTTTCGGCCACCTTGCATCGCACGTCATTGGCGCCATGGAAGATCAGCATCGGCTTCTTGATGTTGTCGACCTTGTTGATCGGCGAGCGCTCCGCAAGCAGCTTGCGGCCTTCCTCGGTGCGCGGATCGCCGTAGCTGCGATACATGAATTCTGCGAAGCCGGCCCAGTAGGGCGGCATCGATTCCAGCAGCGTCTTGAGATTGGAAATGCCGACGACCGGAATGGAGCAGCAGAACGCCTCCGGCGTGAAGGTCGCGCCGACGAACGAAGCCAATCCGCCGTAGGACATTCCGAAGATCGCGACCTTGTCCTTCTGCGCGATGCCCTCCGCGATCGCCCAATCGACCATGTCGATGAGATCGTCGTGCATCTTGCGGGCGTGCTCTTTTTCGCTGGCTGCGACGAACGCCTTGCCGAAGCCGGTCGAGCCGCGATAGTTCACCGACAGCACGGCGTAACCGCGATCGGCCAGCCACTGGTGATCGCGACGATAGCCATAGATATCGCGAGCCCAGGGACCGCCGTGGACGACGAGGACCATCGGCAGCGGCCGGGGTGGGCGGTCGCCGTCGATATCCGCGGGCAGCGTTAGGTAAGAGACCAGGGTGAGGCCGTCGCGCGACTTGCCCTGCACCGCCTGCATCGGCGCCAGCCGATACGACTTCAGCTCCGGCCGCGCGGTGAACAGCTCGGTGAGATATTGCCTGTCGCGGTCAAGGAGATGATAGGTGACCGGCTGCTCCGGTGCATGACTGCCCACGATCCACCGACGGCCGTCAATGCTCTGGCTCTCGAGGTGAAATGCATGCCTGGGAAGCTCCGCATGGATCAGGTCGAGTTCGCTCGTCACCGCCGGTGTCAAGGCCGTCCATTCCTGCCGGCCGGGGTCGATGCAAACCGCTTCCGGTTCGAACGTTCGGGCGTTGAAGATGGCGCCGGTTACGTCGGCGCTGTCGCTCTTGAACAGGACGCGCTCTTCCCCCGTCGCCCAGTCGATCCGCACCAGCGCCGATTTGTCGCGCTCCAGGCTCGAGCTCATATGAAGGTGGCCGCCGGCAGCATCGAACGTCCAGAGCCGCGTACTCGCAAAGGCCTCGAACGGGACGTCGCGCCAATGCGTGAGTTTCCCGTCATCGAGGCGCCAAAGCCGCGTGCCTCCGTCGGGCGCGTTGCTGCGGCCGTGGCGGGGCCTCAACTGCCAGTCGAGCCCCACGTGGTCGAACTCCTGGCGATTTTCCCAGACTAGGGTGCGCTCGCCGGTTGCAAGGTCGAGCAGGAAGACATCGTGCCATCGCACGTCGCGATCATTGAGACCAATGGCGATCTTGTCGGGGACGACGCGCGACCAATAGGTCGGCAAAGCGCGGACATTGGCAAAGGGCGTGAGATCCCTGAGCTCCAGAGTGTTGGGATCGACGACGAACAGGTGCAGATTCTCGTCACCGTTCTCATCGTTGAGAAACATGATGTAGCGGCCGTCCGGGCTCCAATCCTGCCAGTTGATCGGTCTGCCCCTGGTGCGCGTCACGGGCTGTCCTGCCGCAATGCTATCGACGGGCGAGACCCAGATGTTGAGAACGCCGTCGACAGGGGCGAGCCAGGACAGCAATTTGCCATCCGGCGATAACTTGGCGCCGACGTAGGTCGGATTGCCAAACAGCTTTCGGCGCGGGATCAGGGGACGAGGTGACATCTGACGTCTCTCGTGGTTCGGCGCGTCACATCAAGTAGCGCTACATATCGTAGCATATGCCCGTGCAAACTTTGCGTCAACGCCAGGTAGAGCGCGCCGGCGGCGGTATGACTAGAGCGAGAAGGCGCCCGCGGCCGATCGCCGCCCGCCCGTTTGTCAGGGCGTCGATACCTTGCAGATGTAGCTTTCGGCCGCCGCCTTCTCGCCGCCGGTATAGTGCGGATAGTTCGGATAGCGGCACATCGGCCGGGCTGCTTTCAGCGTGAAGGGTGGCGCCGGCTCCTTCGACGTCTGGACCAGTGCGTCAGCCGGCGCGACGCCGTCGCTCGCCCAGCGGTCGAGCGGTTCGAGCAGGTCGACCATGGTCGGGATCGCGGAGCCGTCCAGCACGCTCGTGCCTTGCCCCGTGTGGGTCGAGCCGGGCGAGACATAGAGCCGTGCTGAAGCCTCGACCGTCGCCTCACCAAGCCGCGCCACGACGGACTGGAAATAGTTGATCCCGGCGAGCGGGCTTTGTGCGAGGTCGGCCATGTTCTCGCGCAGGATCAGCTTGCCGCCATGGGCGAAGAAGGCCGACAAGTCCGGATCGGTGGAATCGAGGATCTTCGACACTTCCTCGACGCGGGCCCGAAAGTCTTCCGGACGATAGGTACGCACGTCGAATTTGTCGTTGCGCGTCAGGAAGAAGCGTACGGCATTGCTGCCGTACAGCCAGTGCTGCGACACCGTGGCGACATCGAGCTGCTCCGTCGGCGCCGCCGTGCCCATGACCCAGCGCGTCATGGTCATCCGCTGTGGGTCCGGTGTAATCTCGTTGCCGTAAAGCCATTGAGGATAGGTCGTGACGCCGTTCGCCATCGGAAAGGGGAACGGATGTGGTGCGTGCACGGTCTGAACCGCTGCTATCTGCGCGTCGGACAGGCAGCCGTCGCCGGCGTCCGCCCCTTCCGGGCAACGCAGCGCCCGCACGTTCACCTTTGGCTGGCAGGCCAGATAGTTGCTGACGATGCCGTCACGCAAGCCGTCGAGCTCGTCACAGGCATTCGCGACGAACTTCGCGAGCGTCTCGCTCTTGGCCGGGTTGAGCCAGCCACCCCTGAATTGCGGCAGATTGTTCGGGATGTAGGACTGGAACAGCATCGAGAGCTGCACAACGGGTACTACGCTGACGATCCCGTCATAATCGGCCGGAAAACGCTGGGCCATCGTGAGCCCCTCGCGGCCGCCCTCCGAACCGCCAAAATAGTAGATCCTGGCCGGGCGTTTCGAATAGAGCGCGCCGATGAGCGCGACGGCGACATCGCGCACCTTCTTGTAGGAAGCATAGCCGTAGTTGGTCAGCATCTCGTCGTTGAGGCCGAACTGGCCGATGCGGTCGGGCGCAAAGCTCGCGGCCTGATGCCCGGAATCGGTGCCGAGCGTGGCATAGCCGCGCGTCAGCGGCAGCGCATCGTCGGGGGCCGCATCGCGCAAGGGGGCAAGGCCGCTCACCAGAGTGCCGTTGTAACCACCGCCGCCATATTGCAAGAGCTTGCCATTCCACGCGGCCGGCAGGTTGAGCTGGAAGTTGATCAGTTGTGCAGCCGGGTCGATCGGCGCAATGGTGCCCGTCACCTTGCAGAAGTCCGGCGTCGCGGGAGCGGCCGCCTTTGCCGCCGCCGCCGGCGTGAAGCTGGCCGACGTGACAGTGGCGTCCCCGCTGGGAAGCCCGATCAGTCGAGCCGGGATCGTTCGTCCAGAAAGACTCGCGCAGGGGCCTTGAAGCGCCTCGTCCGCTGTCGATGATCCGCCGCTCACGGACAACACGATCGCGCAGAGGGCCAGGCTGGCTGCGGCTTTCGACGCGCAGGACATCGCGTGGCTGCGCTTGGCGTGGTCGGCGTCGCCTGTGTTTGGTCCCATGGTCCGGATCTTTTCTTCCTCGGGATGATTGCTGCGTGCGCGGCGGATCGCCTCATCGCTCGTTCGGCTTGGTCAGGTGGCGATGAAAGGTGCTTATCCGCCTTTCACTGCTCCCGCAGTGAGTCCGGCGACGATCTGCCGCTGCGCGAGCACCGTCAGCAGCAGCACCGGGAAGGTGACGATCAGCGCTGCGGCGGCGAGCGGGCCCCAGCTCAACTGGTCGAACGAGATCATGTTGTAGACGGCGACGGGCAGGGTGCGCGTCTCGCGTCCAGCCAGCACGATGCCAAAGACGAAGTTGTTCCAGGAGAAGATCACGGCCAGGATGAAGGCGACGGCGATGCCGGGTTTCGCGATCGGAAGAGCGACGTGGCTGAACACCTGCCAGCGTGTCGCGCCGTCGATCAGCGCTGCCTCTTCCAATTCCATCGGTGTGGTCTCGAAATAGCCGATCATGATCCAGATCACGATCGGCACCGTCACGACGAGATGGATGATGATCTGTGGCACCAGCGTGCCGAGCAATCCGAGCCACTGGAACAGGATAAACAGTGGGATCAGGTAGGACAGGCCGGGCGTGATGCGGGCGATCAGGATCACGATCGCGGATTTGTGCGCGGCCATCCGCGCGATGCCGTAGCCGGCGGGAACGCCGACGATCAGCGCCAGCGCGGTCGCGCTGCCGGTCACGATCAGGCTGTTGAAGAAATAAGTCAGGAAGCGGTTGGAGGCGAGCACGTCGACATAGTTCTTCCAGGCGATATGCTCGGGGATGAACACCGGCGGGTAGGCGGCATTGTCGACCTCGAACTTGAGCGACAATGAGGCCATCCACAGGAAGAACAGGATCGCCGGCGACACGATGACGAGGACCGAAAACCAGAGGCCGATTTGGCCAAGGATCTGACGTGGGGTCATGCGCCCCTCGCGATTTCGGTCCATAGCATGCGCTGGCGCATGTAAAGCATCAGGGCAGCGAGTGCGACGATGAGCAGGAAGAACACCACCGCGATCGCCGAACCGTAGCCGAGGTCGTAGTAGGTGAAGGCGACGCTATAGAGGTAGAGGTTGATGGTTTCCGACGCCGAGCCCGGTCCACCCTGCGTGATGGCGAAGATGATGTCGAAGCTTTTCACCGCGTCGATCATCCGGATCATGCCGGCGATGAACAGGAACGGCATGATCAGCGGCAGGGTGATGAAGCGGAACACCTGCCAGAGATTGGCGCCGTCGATCTGCGCGCTTTCGTAAGGTTCGGTCGGGATCGCGGCGAGACCGCCGAGCACGATCAGCATGACCAGCGGCGTCCACTGCCAGGTCTCGACCAGCACCAGTGAGGGAATGACGGTTGCGGGATGAAACACCCAGAGCTGCGCCGGCAGGCCGACCAGCGACAACAGGTAATTCAGCACGCCGAGCTGCGGATGAAACATCATCGTCCAGACCAGCGCGATCGCCACGGGCGTTGCCATCATCGGCATGATGAAGACGCCGCGCAGGAAGCCGCGCCCCGGGAATTTCTGGTGAAACACCACGGCCGAGAGCGTGCCGAGGACCAGCGGCAGCACCACCGACAGCACGGTGTAGACGATGGTGTGGCCCACCGACTCGAGGAAGCGCGGATCGCTCGTCAGCCGCAGATAATTTGAAGGCCCGACGAAGGTGGTCGGCGAGCCGACCTTCCACTCGTTCAGGCTCATCCAGATCGTGAACAGCCACGGGAAGATGATGATGGCGAGCACGACGACGAGCGCCGGCACCACGAACGGCCAGTAGGACGGTGGCCGCAACTCCTTCTCCGGCGCGGCATCCGATTGTGCCGCGGCCGGATTAGTTTGTGTCAACGCACTCACGCTTTCTCGCTACGCTCCAGGATCGGTCGGTACTGTTCATGGGCCTTCTTCAGCTCGGTCGCGGGATCGGCGCCGGCCAGGGTCGCGGTGATCGCGGCACCGACGAGATCACGGAATTCGGCGACCGGGATCACCACGGGCAGGCCGAGCTTGCTGATCTTGGCGGAATCGATCACCGATTGCAGCCACTCCGCCGGCATCTTGACGCCCTTCTGCACCTCGGCATCGTTCAGGATCGAGTTGCGGAACGGCACGCCACCGCCGGCCTGCAACAGCCGCGCGCCTTGCGCCTTCGAAACCGCCCACTGGCAGAGCAGATAGGCCGCTTCCTTGTTCTTGCTCGCCGCCGGAATGCCGATGCCGTCGCCGTAAGTCGCCGAGTACTGTCCTTTCGGCCCGGCAGGCACGACGGTGTAGCCGACCTTGCCGACGACGCGCGAGGCGGCGGGATCCTCCAGCGGCGGCGCCCAGCCGACGCCGTCGATCCACATCGCCGAACGTCCTTGCGTGAACGAGGCCATCGACTCCATCCAGTTGAATCCGGCGACGCCGGGCGGCGCGACTTTCGTCAGCAGCGTCTGGTAAAGCTTCGTCGCCGCGACGGCTTCGGGGCCGTCAGTCAGGATGTTGCCCTTGGCGTCGAGGAATTCGCCGCCATAGTCGAGGAAGAAGTTGGTCCACAACGTCATGTTGGCGTTGCGCAGGCCGCGCCCGACGAAGCCGTAGATGCCGTCCTTGGCATCGGTAAGCTTCTCGGCGGCCGCGACCATCTCGTCCAGCGTCTTGGGCACTGCGACGCCCTTCTTCTGGAACAACTCCTTGTTGTAGTAGAGGATGAAATAGTCGACCGACCAGGGCAGCGACAGCATCTGGCCCTTGTCGTTCTTGGCGTATTGAAGGCCTGCGGCCGAGAAATCGCTCTCGACGAGATCGGGCGCGGTCAGCGTCGGATCCTTCATGAAGGGCGTGATGTCGGCAAGCCAGCCGGCCTTTTCAAACTGCCGCTTCTGCACGTGATAGCTGAGATGCACGACGTCGAAGCTCGGCCTGCCCGAGGTGAGCTCGATGACGACCTTCTGGCGCTGCTGCTGCTCGGGAATCTGCTCCGATTCCACCTGGATGCCGGTTAGATCGGTAAACTCCTTGATGTTCTTTTGCAGGTTGTCACCGCGCGGGCCCTTGATGAGCATCACCTCCAGCTTGGTCCCGGCATATTTCTTCCAATTGACCTCGGCATGAGCCGGGAATCCGGTCAGGCTGAGCGCGCCAGCCGCAGCGGTCCCCTGCAAAAGCGTGCGGCGCGAAATACGATGGTCAGCCACGTCTGTCCTCCCTGTGACTCGTTTCTTGGGAGGGGATACTAGCGTCCGCGTCGCGCCTGCCTAGTCCTAATATTCCTCTGCGGATCAAGGCCGCACGGCCGGGCTCTCCATGGGCATGCCGCGCGCCCGCGCCATCAGATAGAGCTCGAGCGCGACCAGCTCCGGCGCGCCGTAGTCATAGGCTTGGGCACGGACCCCGGTCATGCAGCTTCGCAAACGCCGCTCCAGTGATCCCAGCGTCTGCCATTCCAGGCGATAGAGCGGGTAGCCGGTCGGCTGCCCCTGCGTGGCCGGTGCGCCCGCCAGATGCTTGTCGTAGTTGTCGTCATGACAATTAGCGCATGCGAGGTTGAGCTGTCCCTGTCGCTGCATGAAGAGCGCGCGGCCCTGGTCTACGAACGGTTGGAGCTCGGGATCGTCGCCGGCCGTGATCGCGACCCCGCGCGACTGGTGCGCGACGAAGGCTTCGAGCGCGAGCAGGTCTCGGCTCTCGTAAGGCAGCGACGTTGCCTGTTGATGGTTGGCGCGGCAGAGATTGATACGCTGGCCGAGCGTGACGGGGCGACCGAGCGTCTTGTCGAAGGCGGGATAGCGCGCGGCGACGCCCTTCATCGTCTCGCGCGCATCGCCATGGCAATCGGCGCACGCCTTGCCGGCGCTGCCGCCTTTCGTCTTCCACAGTGTTTCGCCGTCCATCACGAACAGCATGCCTGGATTGGACGTATCGTCGTCCTGCATCGCGCGCGTGTCGGGTCCCATGAAGGAATAGCCGGAGCGGCGCTCATCCTGCGGGATTTCGCCGGCGAGCAGCGCAGGTGCGGCGACGAGCAGCATCATCGTAGCGACTATCGTGCGTGCAAGACTCATTCGACCGTGATCGACGCCGACGCGGTCGATACAAAGCCGTTGTCGCCGATCCATTCGAACTCGAACCTGCCGCTCTCCCTGGCGACCGTGAAGAACGACAGATACGGGTTTGCTGCGATCGCCGGGAAGAGGTCGGCGCGAAAGATCTCGGTGCCGTTGTAGCGGCAGGTAAAGGTCGTGATGATGTCTCGCGGCACGAGGTCGCCGGCCGCCGTGCGGCGAAAACCGGTCTCCATGATGTGCGAGGTCAGCGTCCTGATCTCGATCACATCGCCGCGCCTGGCTTTCGGGGGAACGTTGATCAGGGCCGAGGCCATCAGTTCACCTCCTCGGTGCAGGCGGCAAGCGTCACGACGACATCGGCCGCAACTTGCCAGAAGGAATCGTCGGACAGGCGCGCGATCGCGACCACCTTCTGGCTGTCGGCGAGCCGGATCCGGGTCGAGACCTGCGCGCGCCCGGCCCATGGGCCGAGATGGAAATTGCCGACGTTTGGCTGCGGGTTCTTCTCGTTGAAGACGTGGATGCTCTTGACGTAGTCGGTTGCCGTCATCGGGCTTGCCACGCTGACCGTCATCGGCACGGTGTTGCCGTTCTCGACCAGCGGCGGAATGTCGAGCCTGATCTTGCCGCTGCGCAGTTGTGCTTCGCCAACGACGTTGCGGATCGCCGTGCTGAGCATCGCAGGTGTCGCCTCGAGCCGGCGGACCGTGACGATGGGGATCGTCGCGGCGGCGACCGTGAGGTGCAATAATTGCCGACGTGTGCTTGGCATTCCCTGTCCTAGTCCCGAAGCGTTGCAAGATAGGCCACGATGTCCTCGATCTGGCCCGGATTCAGGATCGGCTTGCCGCCAAGATTGCGGCCGACGCGAACGAGCCCGTCAGTGCGATAGTAGGACGGCATGATGGTCTTTCGGTTGAACTGCGATGCGTCCACCAATCGCAGCCGCAACTGACTTGTCGACCAGCGGTTCCCCGCGCCTGCAAGATCAGGCGCCAGATCGCCCTGGAACCGGGTTTCCGGAAACGGCCCGGAATGGCAGAGGATGCAGGTCGTGCTGCGATCGAGCACCAAGGCGCGCCCGCGCGCCGCATCGCCGGGCGAACCAGTGAGCGACTCCGGAATGCCGTCGCCAACGATGGTATAGGACACCGGCGCCTGCGCCTTCGCGCCGGCGGAAAGCGCAAAGCTTGCCACGATCAGCGCGGCGATATGGAGCATCGCTCTAGCCAAAGGTCGCCGCCGTGATGGATTGAAACCAGCGCTCGGCGTCCGCAGCCTCGCGGGCGCGTCGTTCGGGCGGTGCGTCGAGGGGGCTGGTGGCGCCGCCCTCGACTTCTGCAAAGATGTCACCCTTCGGCTGATAGTTGCCGGCGAGCGAAAAGCCGTAAGCGGGCGCGACAGTGTTGTAGCAGACGCCGGTCAGCCGCGGTGTCTGTGGCGCTCGGCCAGCCAAGAGATCGATGATCGCCTTCGCGCAGCTCCGTCCTTGCGCGCTCGCGGCTGAGGCCGATTTCGGAATGCCGCCGCCGAGGCAGGCATCGCCGATGACATGGACGTTCGGCAGGAGCCTGGATTCGAACGTCATGGGATCGATCGGGCACCAGCCGGTCGTATCCGCTACCCCGGCAATCGCCGCGATGCGCCCGGCGCGCTGCGGCGGAATGACGTTGGCGACTTGCGGGGTGTAATTGCCGAATTCGGTGATGACAGTGTTGCTCGCTGGATCGACGGAGGTGACGCGGCCGCCCTGCGACAGCGATACGCGCTCGATCATGCCGCCGTAAAGCTCCACCCATGCCTTCTCGAATAGCTTCTGTTGCGTGAAATTGTCCTTGGCGTCCAGGATCAAGACTTTCGAGCGGGGCTTCCGCGTCTTGAGATAATGCGCGATCAGGCTGGCGCGCTCGTAAGGAGCAGGCGGGCAGCGCGAGGGATTGGCGGGCACCGCGATTGCGACGAGTCCGCCATCCTCCATCGCCTCCAATTGCCTGCGCAGCAGCATGGTTTGCTCGCCGGCCTTCCAGGCGTGCGGCATCTTTTGGCTTGCGGCTTCGTCATAGCCGGGCAGGGCCGCGAAATGGAAGTCGACACCGGGCGAAAGCACGAGACGGTCATAGGGAAGGGATGAGCCATCGCCCAGCGTAACGCGCCGCGCTTGCGGATCGACCGCGGTCGCGGCTTGCGCGATGACAGTTACACCATCAGCGGCGATCTTCTCATAGCCGAACTGCTGCGCCTCGATCTCGCGCAGGCCTGCGATCACCGCGTTGCTGAACGGGCAGGCCGTGAAGGTGCTGTTCGGCTCGACCAGTGTGACCTGCAAATCAGTTTCGCTCCGCTTCAGCGCGCGGGCACAGGCGGCCCCGCCGAAGCCGCCGCCGATCACGACGAGGCGCGCCATGCCTTGCGCGCGCGCAATCCCCGGCAGGGCCAGCGATGCGGCCGCGATGCCGAAGACGGCTTTCCGCCGTGTCACCGGGTAGGTCGTCATGCGCGTCATCCGGAAAATGCTGCGGCGGCCCTTGGGCCGCCACAGCCGCGCCTTCTCAAGCGAAGGTGATGTTCTGGTCGCGCAGCGGCGCCGAGCGGATGCGTTTTCCCGTCGCCGCGAAATAGGCGTTGAGCACCGCGGGTGCCGCGACCCCGATGGTCGGCTCGCCGACGCCGCCCCAGAACCCGCCGCTCGGCACCATTGCCGCTTCCACCTTCGGCATCTCGTTGATGCGCATCGAGTTGTAGGTGTCGAAGTTGGTTTGCTCGATGCGGCCGTCCTTGACGGTGCAGCCGCCATAGAACAGCGCGCTCAGGCCAAAGACGAAGGAGCCCGCGATCTGGCGTTCCACCTGTGCCGGATTGACGATGTATCCGGGATCGGTGGAGGCGACGATGCGATGCACCTTGATCTTGCTGCCATCGGTCACCGAGATTTCGGCGGCGCCGGCAACATAGCTGCCGTAGCCCATGATCTGCGCGATGCCGCGATAGACTCCCTGCGGAGCCGGCTTGCTCCAGCCGATCTTCTCCGCCACGGCATTGAGCACCGCCAGATGCTTGGGATGATTGCCCATCAGCTTGCGGCGGAATTCGAGCGGGTCCTGGCCTGCGGCGTGGGCCAGCTCGTCCATGAAGCATTCCATGTAGATCGCGTTGTGATTGACGTTGACGCCGCGCCAGAAGCCGGGTGGGACGTGCGGATTGCGCATCGCATGCTCGATCAGGAGGTTCGGCACCGAATAGCCGAACGCGGCTTCGCCGGATTGGGCGACGCCTTGGAACGCGGCCGGATCCATGCCGTTCTGCAGCGCCTCGGGTCGGAGCGAGAACAGGATCGACTGCCCGGAGAGGCGGTAGTGCAGCGCGACCAGATTGTTGTCGGCATCGAACGCGCCGGTCATCTTGCACTGGGTGATCGGATGATACCTGCCGTGCGCCATGTCCTCTTCGCGCGACCACAACAGCTTGACCGGCGTGCCCGGCATCTGCTTCGCGATCGCGACCGCCTGGCGGACATAGTCGGTCTGGCCGCGCCGGCCGAAGCCGCCGCCAAGCATCAGCTTGTGCACGTCGCACTTCTCTGCCGGCAGGCCAGAGGCCTCCAGCACCGCCGCGAAGGCGGCCTCGCCGTTCTGCGTGCCGCACCAGACCTCGCATTTGTCCGCCGTGTAGAGCGCAGTGGCGTTCATCGGCTCCATGGTGGCGTGGTTCTGGTAGGGATAGTTGTAGACGGCCTCGACCTTCTTGGCGGCGCCTGCAATCGCCGTCTTGGCGTCGCCGTTCTTGTTGCCGACATAGGCCGGCTGCTCGTTGTCGAGGCCCTCGGCCAGCCACTTCGCGATCGACTCGCTGGAGACCTTTGCGTTGTCGCCCTCGTCCCATACGATCGGCAGCGCTTCCAGGGCAGTCTTGGCGTGCCACCAGGTATCGGCAACGACCGCGACCGCACTGTCGCTGACCTTGACGACCTTCTTGACGCCTTTCATGCCGGCGATCTTGGCTTCGTCAAAGCTCTTCACCTTGCCGCCGAACACCGGACAGTCCTTGATCGCGGCATTCAGCATGCCCGGTAGCTTGACGTCGATGCCGTAAGTCATCGTGCCGGTGGTCTTGTCGGCGGTGTCGAGCCGCTGCAAGCCTTTGCCTGCGATTGTCCAGTCCTTTGGATCTTTCAGCTTGACCTCGGTCGGCGGCGTCAGCTTCGCCGCGGCTTCGGCGACCTTGCCGTAGGTAGTGGTCCGGCCCGACGGCGTGTGGGTGATGACGCTCTTGCTGACGGTGCATTCGGACGCCGGCACTTTCCACTCATTGGCCGCGGCCCGGATCAGCATCACGCGCGCCGTGGCGCCCCCCTTGCGCACGTAGTCCTGCGAGCTGCGGATGCCGCGGCTGCCACCGGTCGAGAAATCGCCCCAGGCGCGCTTGCGGGCGACACTCTGGCCGGGTGTTGGATATTCGGTCGTGACCTTCGACCAGTCGCATTCCAGTTCCTCGGCCACGAGCTGCGCAAGGCCGGTCAGCGAGCCCTGGCCCATCTCTGAGCGGGCGATGCGGATCACCACGGTGTCGTCGGGCCGCACCACGACCCAGGCGTTCACTTCGGGCGAGCCGTCGGCGGCGCGGACCACGGCAGGACCGCCGAAGGGAATGTCGAGGCCGAGTGCGAGGCCGGTGCCGATCGCGGCGGTGCCGATGACGAAGGCACGGCGATTCATCGCGGGTGAAACGTGCTCGTTCATGGCCGCCTCCTCAAGCGTTCACGATCGTGTGGATCGCTTCGCGCACCTGCTGGAAAGTGCCGCAGCGGCAGATATTGGTGATGGCCTCGTCGATATCGACGTCGGTCGGCTTCGGCTTCTCCTTGAGCAGCGCCGCGACCGCCATGATCATGCCGCTCTGGCAATAGCCGCATTGCGGTACGTCATGGGCAATCCACGCCTGCTGCACCTTGTGCAGCGTGCCGCCGCTCGCCAGCCCCTCGATCGTGGTGATCTGCTTGCCCATGGCCTCGCTGACCGCGACGCCGCAGGAGCGGATCGCGACTCCGTCGATGTGAACGGTGCAGGCGCCGCATTGCGCGATGCCGCAGCCATATTTGGTGCCGGTCAGGCCGACGTTCTCGCGGATCGCCCAGAGCAGCGGCGTATCCGGCTCGACGTCGACAGTGATTGATTTTCCGTTGATCGTAAGGTTTGCCATCGCAGTCCCCTGATTGGCCCATCCACCGATGAGGCCCAAGGCGCGCAATTTGTCCGGCAAACGGAACCGTTTCAAATCAACAATCTGGGGTTGGGCCGAAGAATTTTGCTGGTCGGCAGGAAGATTGCCGCTTGCGCGGTGTTGCGGCCACGCGAACGGCTATGCGGGATGCGCACTGGAAATGCGTGTACAACTCATGACGTCCCGGGCCGTGTCGCGCTGCGTCGCACTCTATTGGTGAGGTCCTTCCTGTCCGCCGGGCGAAGCAAATTCCTCCGGGTGCCTCTTCTCGTAGTGGAGGAAGAGATCGAGCAGGGCCAGAAGCACGACGACCACACCTATTCCGATGCTGATGTGCATGGCCCGCGTATGCGGGAATCCGAGGAGCCAGGGCGAAACGATGAGCCAGGCTCCCATGAGGACGTTGAGCCATTCCTCCCAATCCCGATAGGTGATGACGGCCGCCAGCGAGACCAAACCGATGATGATGCCCGTGACCCAGAGGTCAACCTTGCCTTGCTCGTTGGTGAGCCTGAACAGCCACGGCGATAAGAACAATACGGCGGCGAGAAACAGGTTGTAGAGATCGGGGACCGTTTCGCGCTCTTGCCACTTGCTCATGACACACCTCCTGCGCGTGAGGATACCCTCAGGAAAAGCCTATTGCCGCCGCTCGGTTCCCCCTGAACGAGCGCCGGCGGAATAGACTTTGGTCGCGGATGAGTTCCCCGAGGATGCCGGCGCCGGTGAGTCGTTCGCTTCGTCCCGAAACGTCGGCAAAGCGGCCTGTCACGACGCCCGGCTGATGACAATTCCAGCGTTTGACTCTCACTGGAACAGAAAGTGAGAGTTAGTTCCGCTTGTAGGGGTGCAAGACGGGCGTGTTTTGATACACTCCGCACAAAGCCTTAGGGGGGTCCATGAACGTGCCGCGGCCTTGCAACGTGCTCATGCTCTATCCGCTGTTCACCGCGGAGTCGTTCTGGAGTTTTGGCGAGTCCTGCAAATTGATGGGCGTCCGGCGACCCGCAGCTCCCCTGGGGCTGATCACCGTCGCGGCGATGTTACCCGAGAGTTGGACGATACGTCTCATCGACTGCAACACCACGCCGCTTGGCGATGACGATCTCGACTGGGCGGACGTCGTCTTCACCGGCGGGATGTTGCCGCAACAAACCGATACGCTGCGGCTGATCGAGCTTTGCCGCGCGAAAACGAAGCCCGTCGTCGTCGGCGGCCCCGATCCGACATCGAGCCCCCATCTCTACGCGCGAGCCGACTTTCAGGTGCTGGGCGAGGCCGAGAGCGTTATCGGCGAGTTCGTCGCCGCCTGGGAGAGCGGCGCGCGATCGGGCGTCTTCACCGCGCCGAAATTCCAGGCCGACGTGACCAGGACGCCCGTGCCGCGTTTCGACCTCCTGAAATTCGAGGACTACCTCTATCTCGGCGTGCAGTATTCGCGCGGTTGCCCTTTCACCTGCGAGTTCTGCGACATCATCGAGCTCTACGGACGCGTCCCGCGCACCAAGACGACACAGCAGATGTTCACCGAGCTCGAGACGCTGTACCGGATGGGCTACCGCGGCCATCTCGATTTCGTCGACGACAATTTCATCGGCAACAAGAAGTCGCTCAAGCTGTTCCTTCCCGAGCTCGCCGCATGGCAGCGCGCGCACGACTATCCCTTCGAATTCTCGACCGAAGCCTCGGTCAACCTCGCCGATGATCCGGAACTCCTGGACATGATGGCCAAGGCCAATTTCTTCGGCATCTTCGTCGGCATCGAAAGCCCAGACCCGGCGACCCTCGTCGCGATGCGCAAGAAGCAGAACACGCGGCGCAATATCGCCGAGAGCATTCATAAGATCTACGGGGCAGGGATGCTTGTCACCGCAGGCTTCATCGTGGGCTTCGACAGCGAGAAGGTCTCGATGGCCGAGGCCATGATCGAGTTCATCGAGGAGGCCGCCATTCCGGTCTGCATGGTCGGGCTACTCTTTGCCTTGCCCAATACGCAGCTGACGCGACGTCTCGCCCGCGAAGGCCGGCTGCGGCCGAACCACGATTCGGCGGCGTCGACCATGAGCGGCGGCGATCAGTGCACCGCCGGGATCAATTTCGACCCGGTCCGCCCGCTGCGCGACATCCTGACGGACTACAGGCAAGTCCTGGAGAAGATCTATGAACCGGCTGCCTATGCGAGTCGTATCGACCGGTTGATGACGCTGCTCGACCGCTCGCGGCAGCGGCCGGAGCTTCCCGAGGGCGACATTCGCAACAAGGTACGTGCACTGGAAACCGTGCATCGCGTGACGTCAGCCATTCCCGAAGCGCACGGCCCGCTCTGGAAAACCTTCCTGAGTTGCGCCAAGCGCGACACGTCGTCGGCCCGGGTCGCGGTCGCGATGATCGCGGCCTATGCGCATCTCGGGCCGTTCTCGCGGCGGGTCATCGACGCCATCGATGCGCGCCTGGCTGCTTTGGACGAGCAAATGCCGATCCCGGCAACGGTCGCGTCCGCGTCGCAGCCTATTTCACCGCCAGCCTGAGGAAGCTCATCACGCTGCCGAGCGCGGCGAAACCGGCGCCGAGCGCCAGGGCGACGGTCGCGCCGTCATGCCCCGCAAGCGCAAAGCAGAGCGCAGCGAGCGCCGCGCCGGTCGTCTGTCCGGTCAGGCGCGCGGTGGCGACAATGCCGCTCGCGCTGCCGCTTCTGTGCGGCGGTGCGCTTGACATCACCGCCTTCATGTTCGGCGCCTGGAAGAAGCCGAACCCCATGCCGCAGATCACCATGCGCCAGATGATGTTGAGGATGGAAGGATTGGCCGGAAGCGTCGCCAAGAGCGCCATGCCGATGCCGAGCAGCACGAGCCCGATGCCGCCCAACAGTCCGACCGCGTGGCGGTCGGAGAGGCGTCCTGCGATCGGCGCCATGATGCCGACCACCAGCGGCCACGGCGTCATGAAGAAGCCGGTCTCGACCTGGGAGCGCCCCAGCACGTCCTCGAAATAGAACGGCAGCGAGACGAAGGCGAGGCCCTGCACGGCGAACGAGCAGACCGCGGTCGCGGCCGACAGCGCGAACATCGGACGGCTGAACAGGTCGATCGGCAGCATCGGCGCGGGATGGTCGGCATGCCGGCGCGTCAGGATGAAGCCGATCACGAGCGCCGTGACCAGCTCGACCGCGACGAGGCGAGGGGAGAGATTATGCGCCGCGCTGCCGATGCCGGTGATGAAAAGGCCGAGGCAGATCGCCGCCAGCACGGCGCCGAGGAAATCAAAGCCATGATCGGCGCGCGGCGTCTTCGGCAGCATCGCAAAGCCGATGCCCATGGCGACGAGGCCAAAGGGAATGTTGACCGCGAACAGCCAGGGCCACGGCCCGAGGGCGAGGATCGCGGACGCGATCGACGGCCCGATTGTGAAGGCGGTCGCGACCACCAGCGCGTTGTGGCCGAAGCCGCGGCCCTGCATCCGCCCGGGATAGACGAAGCGCACGAGAGCCGTGTTGACGCTCATGATGCCGCTGGCGCCGAGGCCCTGCAGCGTGCGCGCCACCAGCAGGCTCGGCAGCGACCAGGCCACCGCACAGAGCAGCGATGCGATCGTGAACAGGAGAAGCCCGCCGAGATAGATGCGCTGATGGCCGACGATCTCGCCGAGCGCTCCCAGTGGCAACAGCGTCGCGACCAGCGCGATCTGGTAGACGTTGACCACCCAGACCACCTGCTCGGGACTGACATGAAGATCGGCCGCGATGGCGGGCAGGGCGATATTGGCGATCGCGGTATCGAGCGAGGCCATCGCAAGCGCTGTGAAGATCGCGGCGACCGCCCAGCGCCGGCGTTCGGCCGGCAGGCCGTCGGCGATGGGACGTTCGGGCTCCTTCGTGAGCGCAGGTAACGTGATTGTCATTGCCTGCGCTGTCTCCGCAAAGCGTGGGTTGAGTGTTGCTTCCGGCATGTACTACGGCCGCGCTGCGTGCCACAGGCATATGCTTGCATACGGCTATGCGCGAAGATCGGGCGATGATTGCGCGCCATGGCGTATGATCGGACCGAGCTGGCTTGAGAGGAATGACCGATGCAAATTGTGGTTCTGCCGGGTGACGGCATCGGGCCGGAGATCACGGCCGCGACCACGGGCGTGCTGCGGGTGGCGTCCGAACGCTTCCAGCTCAATCTCAGGCTCGAGGAGCATGCCATCGGCCACGCCAGCCTTGCGCAGTTCGGCACGACGGTGCGGCCCGAGCTCCTGGACGTGGTGCGAGTTGCGGATGGCTTGATTCTCGGGCCGACCGCGACCTTCGATTTCAAGGACGAGGCGCGCGGTGAGATCAATCCGTCGCGTTACTTCCGCAAGAACCTCGATCTGTTCGCCAACATTCGCCCCGCGCGCACCTATCAGGGGCGGCCCGGCAGGCTCGGCGATTTCGATCTCGTCGTTGTGCGCGAGAACACCGAAGGCTTTTATGCCGACCGCAACATGGAAGAGGGCAATGGCGAACTGCTGGTCACATCAGATGTCGTGATCTCGCTCCGCCGGATCACGCGGTTGTGCTGCAAGCGCATCGCGCACGCTGCTTGCCGGCTCGCGATGAAGCGGCGCAAGCATCTCACCATCGTGCACAAGGCCAATGTGCTCAAGATCGGCGATGGCATGTTTCTGAACATCTGCCGCGAGGCGGCGAGGGACTATCCTGGCCTCGAGGTCGACGACGTCCTGGTCGACGCCATGATGGCGCATGTCGTGCGCAACCCCGGCAGCTTCGATGTGATCGTCGCCACCAACATGTTCGGCGATATCCTGTCCGATCTCACCGCGGAGTTGTCCGGCAGCCTCGGCCTCGGCGGCTCCCTCAATGTCGGCGACCGCCATGCCATGGCGCAGGCCGCGCACGGCTCAGCGCCCGATATCGCAGGAAAGGATATCGCCAATCCGGTGTCGCTGATCCTGTCGACCGCACTGCTACTGGCCTGGCACGGCGAGAGGAGCGGTGCGGCTCGCTATGAGGAGGCCGCCAACGCAATCGAGGCGGCGGTAGAAAAAGCGATTGAGCAGGGGAAGGCGACGCGCGACGTCGGTGGCAAGCTCGGCACGATCGCGGCGGGTGCCGCGATCGCGGAGATCTTGCGGGCGGGGTGAGGGAAGCTTCCGGGTTGATCGTGGAGCTGCTCGCTCCGGAATGGTGCGATGATCGCAGATTGCTGGTGATTTGCTCGACGTGTCAAATGTAGCGCGGAGGGGCAACGCGTCATCCGGCCACCGCGTTTCTACTTTGCATGGGGTTGTTTTTCGGTTTTTTACCGGAGGTCGCACCGCCGCCGCGGCGGCGGGTGCGCTCTCGGCGATCAGATCAGAACTGATACCTCCGCAGCCCCCCATCCACCGGGATCACCGTGCCCGTGATGTACCGCGCCACGGGTGATGCGAGAAACACCGCGAGCGCCGCGAGGTCCTCCGGCTCGCCCCAATAGCCGACCGGGATCTCCTCCTCCGCAAAGCGCTCGCGATAATCAGCCGGATAGTTGCGGCGGATCTGCTCGCTCATGATGCGGCCGGGCGGGATGCAGTTGATGGTGATGCCGTGCTTGCCGATCTCGCGCGACAGGCCCTTGGCCCAGGCATGCACGGCGGCCTTGGCGGCGAAGGCGGCGTTCAGCCCTTCCGGTTCGGACTTGCCGGTGATGTTGATGATGCGGCCCCAGTTGCGCTCCATCATCTGCGGCAATAGCGCATGCGCGATGCGGCGGTAGCTGGTGAAATTCAGCGCGATCGCTTCGTCCCATTTGCTGTCGGGCGCATCGACCGGCAGCGGACGGCTGCCGCCGGCATTGTTGACGAGGATGTCGACATGGCCGAGCTCCCTGAGCGCGAAGGCGGCGAGCCGTTCGGCGGCGTCCTTGGCCATCACATCCTGCTCGAACGGCGTGACCAGTCCCGCGCCTGTCTCCTGCACGAGCTGGTCGAGCAGGTCCTTGCGCCGCGCCGCCGCCACCACGCGCACGCCCTCAGTGGCAAGGCCCTTGGCAATGGCGCGGCCGATGCCGATGCTCGCCCCGGTGACGACTGCGGTTTTCGACTTGAGCCCGAGGTCCATGGTCATACGCTCTCTTGTTTGCTTTTGTTGTGCTTACGGTTCGTTTCCAACCTGTCCCGGAAGCGATTTGCCCGACCGGGACGAGCAGTGGTAACGAAGAGCCAAGGCGAAGGAAACACGAAAAACAGGTTCGCGAAGATGGTGTGGGATCCGCAGCAATATCTGAAATTCTCCGGCCACCGCTTGAGGCCGGCGGTCGATCTCTTGATGCGCATCCCGGATTTTGCCGTCTCTGATATTGCCGATCTCGGTGCCGGTGCCGGCAACGTCACGAAACTGATCAAGGAGCGCTGGCCGAATGCTGCCGTCACCGGCGTCGAGGGTTCGGCCGAGATGGTCGCCGCCGGCCGCATGGCGGCGCCGGAGGTGGAATGGTCACATGAGGATCTCGGCCATTGGCGCCCGCCGAAGCAATACGACCTGATCTATTCCAATGCCGCATTGCACTGGCTGCCCAATCATGCGGCACTCTTTCCTTCGCTGATGCAGAAGGTCACCCCCGGCGGCATGCTTGCGGTGCAGATGCCGCGCAACTTCACCGCGCCCTCGCATGTGCTGATCGGCGAGACCGCGCTGAACGGTCCGTGGCGGGCCAAGGTCGAGCATCTCGTCACCCCGCCGCCGGTCGAGGGACCGGCCTTCTATCACGATCTTCTCGCTCCGATGTCGGCCAATATCGACATCTGGGAGACCGAATATCTCCAGGTCCTGGAAGGCGAAAATCCCGTCAAGGAATGGACCAAGGGCACCTGGCTGACGCGCTATCTCGACGTCCTGCAGGGCGAAGAGAAGGCAGCCTTCGAGGCCGACTATGGAACGCGCGTCGCGAAGGCCTACCCGAAGAATGCGGCGGGGCAGACGCTGTTTCCGTTCCGGCGGCTGTTCATGGTCGCCCAGCGCAAGGGTTAACTTCGTTCGCCGATGCGACATAAGCGCTCGCCCGTCGGGGCTGGAGCGGGCGCAAACTTGCGTATACAAAAGCCGTCAAGGTGATTTGGCTGCGGCAAATTGGGCTTAGGTCTAGTTGTTCGCCTGGTGGTTTGCTGCCACTAAAGGGACTGGAAAAACCAAAAAGAACCGGTCCTAAAGGTTGTTGGGAGGTACCTAATGCGCAAACTGCTGCTTGCGGCCGCCACGGCTGCGCTCGTCTCGACGTTCATATTGGCCCCTGCTGCGGTGCAGGCCCAGAGCCCGATCGTCATCAAGTTCAGCCACGTCGTCGCCAACGATACGCCCAAGGGCAAGGGCGCGCTCAAGTTCAAGGAGCTCGCCGAGAAATACACCGACGGCAAGGTCAAGATCGAGGTCTATCCGAACTCCTCGCTCTACAAGGACAAGGAGGAAATCGAGGCGCTCCAGCTCGGTTCGGTGCAGATGCTCGCGCCCTCGACCGCGAAATTCGCGCCGCTCGGGGTGAAGGAGTTCGAGGCGCTCGACCTTCCCTGGCTGTTCAAGGACGACGAGACCTACGCCGCCGCCATGAAGGGCACCGTTGGCAAGTGGCTGTTCCAGAAACTGGAGGCAAAAGGCATCACTGGTCTGGCCTATTGGGACAACGGCTTCCACATGGTGTCCTCAAGCCGTCCGCTGATGAAGCCCGCCGACTTCCAGGGGCTGAAGTTCCGCATCTCCGGCTCCAAAATCGCCGACCAGTATTTCCGTCTCGTCGGCTCGATCCCGCAGATCATGGCGTTCTCCGAAGTCTATCAGGCCTTGCAGACCGGCGTTGTCGACGGCTGCGAGAACACGGCCTCGAACTACCTGACGCAGAAGTTCTACGAGGTGCAGAAGGACATCACTGTGTCCTATCACGCGCATCTGCAATACGCAGTGATCGTCAATTCGAAATTCTGGTCCGGCCTGCCGCCGGACATCCGCACCCAGCTCGAGAAGGCGATGGCGGAGGCCACCGACTACACCAACTCGATCGCGCGCCAGGAGAACGAGGACGCGCTCGCCGAGATCAAGAAGTCGGGCAAGACCACGCTGCATTATCTCTCCGATGCCGACCGCAAGGCGTGGCAGGAGGCGATGCAGCCGACATATAAATGGGCCAAGGGCCGGGTCGGGCAGGAGGTGCTCGATCTCGTCGCCAAGGAACTCGACGTCAAGATGAACTGACGCGGCCTGGCGTAGAACAACAACAAGAACGGTCGGGAGTGAACGCACTCCCGGCCGTTTCGGTCTGATAGGGGGACTTGATTTGCTTCGCGTGCTCAATCGTGCGCTCAATTATCTCGAAGAGTGGCTGATCGCGACGCTCATTGCGGCTGCAACGGGCCTGATCTTCATTGCCGTGCTGCATCGCTACGGTGCCGGCGAATCGATCGCTCTCGCCAGATGGGCGACTGCGCACGGGCTTACCTGGCTCGCCGCCATGGCGCAGGGCCTGTTCACCTTCCTCTCAGAGCTCGACCTGTCCTGGGCGCAGGAGCTCTGCATCTACATGTTCATCTGGATGGCGAAGTTTGGCGCAGCCTATGGCGTGCGCACCGGCATCCATGTCGGCGTCGACCTGCTCGTCAACCGCCTGCCCGAACATTCCCGCAAGCACGTGATCCTGTTCGCGCTGCTCTGCGGCGCGATCTTCACCGGCATGATCGCGGCCTTCGGCGCCTCCTTCGTCGGCGAGATGTTCCACACCGGACAGCAGTCGAACGACCTGGAAGCGCCGATGTGGATCGTCTATCTGGCGATCCCGCTCGGCTCCGGCCTGATGTGCTTCCGCTTCCTCCAGGTCGCTTGGTTCTATTTCTGGACCGGCGAGCTGCCGCATCACGACGAGACCCATGTCGAGGGCGTGCAGGCCGACGGCTCCCCGGCGCTGCATCCGCAGCCCGCCGGCGCTGCGACGAAAGCGGCTTCGCGAAAAATCTCGCCGCTCGGCGTGATCCTGATTCTGGCGCCGATCCTGATCTTCGCGCTGTGCCTTGCCGAAAAGTCCGGCGTCATCGTGCTTCCGCATTGGATGCGCGCCGCCACCGTGTTTGCACTGCTGATCGCGCTGATGCTGACGGGCATCCCGGTCTCGATCGCGCTCGGCCTCACCGTGATGACGTTCCTGTTCACGTTGACGGCGGTGCCGATCGAGGCCGTCTCGATGAAGCTCTTCACCGGCATCGAGAGCTTTGAGATCATGGCGATCCCGTTCTTCATCCTCGCCGGCAACTTTTTGACCCATGGCGGCGTGGCGCGGCGCATGATCAATTTCGCGACCTCGCTGATCGGCCACTGGCATGGCGGTCTCGGCCTTGCCGGCATCGTCGCCTGCGCGATGTTCGCGCTGGTGTGCGGCTCGAGCGTCGCCACGGTGGCTGCGATCGGCGCCATCGTGCTGCCCGAGATGGTCCGCCACGGCTATCCCATGCGCTTCGGCGCCGGTATCATCACGGTCGCCGGCTCGCTCGGCATCCTGATGCTGCCCTCGATCCCGAAGATCGTCTACGCGGTCTCGACCAACACCTCGATCGGCGCGCTGTTCGTCGCCGGCCTGCTGCCCGGCATGATGCTGACCACGATGCTGTGCATCGTGACCTGGTGGCTTGCGCGCAAGCGCGACTATCCGCGCCTCCCGAAGGCGAGCTGGGGTGAGACGGTACGCACCTTCCGTGAGAGCATCTGGGGATTGATGCTGGTCGTCATCATCATCGGCGGCATCTATAGCGGCCTGTTCACCGCGACCGAGGCGGCCGCGATGGCGGCGGTCTATTCCTTCTTCATCTCGGTCTTCGTCTACAAGGCGATCGGGATGAAGGACGTGCCGCGCGTGCTGCTCCGTGCCGCCAACACCAGCGCGATGCTGCTCTACATCGTCACCAATGCGGTGCTGTTCTCCTTCGTGCTGTCCAACGAGAACCTGCCGGCAACGCTCGCCGATTGGATCGCGGCACAGAATCTCGGCTGGGTCGGCTTCCTCCTGGTCGTCAACGTGCTGTTGCTGCTCGCCGGCAATTTCATGGAGCCGAACTCGATCATCCTGATCATGGCGCCGATCCTCGCGCCGGCGGCGAAGAAGCTCGGCATCGATCTCGTTCATTTCGGCATCGTCATCGACGTCAACATGGAGGTCGGCCTTTGCCACCCGCCTGTCGGGTTAAATCTCTACGTGGCGTCGATGATCGCGCGAATGCGCATCACCGAGCTCGCGGTGGCCGTCATGCCGTGGCTGCTCACGATGCTCGCCTTCCTGGTCGTCGTGACCTACTGGCCCGAGCTGACGCTGTTCCTGCCGAGAGTGCTCGGGATGCACTAGGATCAGGCGTCGCAGACGTAGCGACCGGCATTGCCGGTCGCGGGCTGTTGGAACCAGCGCGCGAATGCGCTTAGATGGCGCCCGACCAAATCAGGAGGGAGCCGGCCCGATGACCGAGATCGCGAGCAGCGAGCCGAAAGATGCAACGTCGCCCGTCATCGCGCAGCACGAGGCGATGCTGAGCGCGCTGCCGTTTTCCGACACGCGGGATTTCGAAGACGCTACACGCGGCTTTCTAGGCACCATCGAGAATGCGAAGATCACCAACCCGCAAGGCCGGACGGTCTGGAGCTTCGAGCCCTACAGCTTCCTGTCGGCCGAGCCGGCGCCGCCGACGGTCAATCCGAGCCTGTGGCGCCAGTCGCGCCTCAACATGCACCACGGCCTGTTCGAGGTGGTGCCCGGCGTCTATCAGGTGCGCGGGCTCGACATCGCCAACATGACGCTGATCGAAGGCGACAGCGGCGTCATCGTGGTCGATACCCTGACCTCGATCGAAGGCGCCCGCGCCGCGCTCGATCTCTATTTCAGGCATCGCGGCCTACGGCCTGTCGCAGCGGTCATCTTCACCCATACCCATACCGATCACTGGGGCGGCGCGCGCGGCGTTCTGGAGGAGGACGCGCTCGCCACGGGCCGCGTGCCGATCATCGCGCCGAACATGTTCATGGAGCACGCGGTCTCCGAGAACATCATCGCTGGCCCCGCGATGCTGCGCCGGGCGCAATATCAGTTCGGGCCGTTCCTCACCAAGGGGCCGCGCGGGCAGGTCGATTGCGGTCTTGGCAAGTCGATGGCGGCTGGTTCAGTGGCGCTGCTGCGTCCGACCGACCTGATCATGGCGACCGGCGACACGCGGGTGATTGACGGCGTCGAATTCGAGTTCCAGATGGCGCCGAACAGCGAGGCACCGGCCGAGATGCACTTCTTCATCCCGCGCTACAATGTTTTGAACTTAGCTGAGAACTGCACGCATAACTTCCACAATCTGTTGCCGTTCCGCGGCGCCGACGTGCGCGATGCGCTGGCCTGGTCGAAATACCTGAATGAGGCGCTTTCTCTGTGGGGCGGCAAGGCGGAGGCGATGTGTGGCCAGCATCACTGGCCGGTGTGGGGGCGCGAGCGCATCGACACCATGATCCGCCAGCAGCGCGACCTCTACAAGTTCGCGCATGACCAGACCATCCGCCTGATGAATCACGGCTTGACCGCAGCCGAGATCGCCGAGACGATCAAGCTGCCGCAAAGTCTGGAAGGCGCCTGGCACGGCCGCGGTTATTACGGCCACATCCGTCACAATGTGAAGGCGATCTACCAGAAATACCTCGGCTGGTACGATGCGAACCCCGTCAATCTCGATCCGCTGCCGCCGGTCGAATCCGGCAGGAAGTATGTCGAGTATATGGGTGGTGCGGACGCGATCCTCGCACGAGCCAGGAAGGACTTCGACAGGGGTGAGTTTCGCTTCGTGGCGCAGGCGCTGAGCCACCTCGTCTTCGCCGAGCCGGATCATGTGGCGGCACGTAGCCTACTCGCCGACACGCTGGAGCAGCTCGGCTATGCCGCGGAAAGCGCGACCTGGCGCAACGCCTATCTGTTCGGCGCGCAGGAGCTGCGCCAGGGCATGCCGAAGACCCCGCCACGCCCGCCGATGCCGCGCGAGACGCTGGCCGCACTTCGCACTTCCCAGCTCTGGGACGTGCTCGGCATTCGTCTCAACGGGCCGAAAGCGGAGGGCAAGCACATCGTGCTGAACTGGAGCTTTTCCGACACCGGCGAGACCTTCGCGCTCAATCTCGAGAATTCCGCGCTCACTTACACCGAAGACACGCAGTCGGAAAAAGCCGACGCCAGCTTCACGCTCTCCCGTTCCACGCTCGACGAGGTGATTGCCAAGCTCACGACATTTCCGGAGGCAGTTGCCGCCGGCGAGATCAAGCTGTCGGGCAACGCGCTTCGCCTCGCCGAGCTGATGGCCCTGATGGACGAATTTCCGCGCATGTTCGAGATTGTCGAGCCAAAGCGCGTGGTGGTGACGTAGGCGGCACGCGCCACACGTTCTCTGTTATCGCCGATCTCGGTGTCATCGCCCGCCTTGTGCGCAATTGCGCACTGGGGCGGGCGATCCAGTATTCCAGAGACAGCGAGGAATATGGGGAGGCGGCCGCATACTGGATTCCCCGCTTTCGCGGGGAGTGACAGCGGAGAACGTGGAAGCGCGGCGCTACTCCGCGCTGCTCACCAGCTTGATCCTCGGCGCGGTCGCCTCCATCAGGCCGCGGTAGGCGGCGAGATAGTCGAGCGCCATACGCCTTGCGGTGAAGCGCGTTTCGAACTGCTTGCGGATTGCGCTGCGGCTCAGTTGCGGCAGGCGACCGACGGCCGCGACCGCGCTGATCTCGTCCTCGACGACGAAGCCGGTCAGGCCCTCGTCGATGATCTCCGGCGCCGAGCCGCGATTGAAGGCGATCACCGGCGTGCCGCAGGCCATGGCTTCGATCATCACCAGTCCGAACGGCTCGGGCCAGTCGATCGGCAGCAGAAGACTGAGCGCGCCGCTCAAAAACTCCGATTTCTCGTGGTCGCTGATCTCGCCGATGAATTCGACCAGCGGATTGTTCTCGATCAGCGGTCGGATCAGCTCGTCGTAATAATCCTGGTCGGCGCGATCGACCTTGGCCGCGATCTTCAGCGGGATGCCGCAGCGCGTCGCGATGTTGATGGCCCGATCGACGCCCTTTTCCGGCGCGATGCGGCCGAGCACCGCGAGATAATCCTGCTTCGCAGGCGCCGGCGTCAGCAGATTTTCCGGCAGGCCATGATGAATTGTGCGCACCCAATTGGCCTGCGGCACCGGCCGCCGCTGCGCGTTCGAGATCGAGATGACCGGGATTTCA
Source organism: Bradyrhizobium sp. UFLA05-89 (assembly GCF_059803475.1). Lineage (NCBI taxonomy): Bacteria > Pseudomonadati > Pseudomonadota > Alphaproteobacteria > Hyphomicrobiales > Nitrobacteraceae > Bradyrhizobium > Bradyrhizobium sp. UFLA05-89. The sequence goes on from NZ_JBANBA010000001.1 coordinate 81,181, forward strand.
GAGAACGTATTGAACACCGGCTGATGCTCGGGCAGGTCGAGCCGGCCGTGCAGCGTCGTCAGGAATGGCGTCGGCTGGCGATAGAATAGCGACCAGGGATAGTAATCGAGGTGAAAGTGGAGAAAGTCGAACTCCTCCTCGTCGCATTTCTGCCGCACCCGCTCCAGCATCACCATGTGCAGCGCGTTGGGATCGCGCACCGAGCCGTCCAGGCGCAGCGCCTTGGGCCATGTCGCGTCGAGCTTGGCCGAGGTATGCGAGTCGCCGCTGGCGAACAGGGTTACATCGTGTCCCAGCGCCACCAGTTCCTCCGTCAACCAATGCACCACCCGTTCGGTGCCGCCATAAAGCTTGGGTGGAACAGCCTCCGTCAACGGAGCTACCTGCGCGATGCGCATCTCACCATCCTCCTTGTCGCGATCATGAAAGTTGAACCCCAGCTCACTTCGGCACCGGCATGCCAGCCATGGGAACGTTCCCGCATCTGCGAAGTTCCACACTTCAAAGGTTACTTATTGGACACGTCCGCAATGCGGCGTGACTCGTCCGCAATCTGGTCTTGATGATGTCACGACTGTTTCTCAGATCGTCCGCATCGTCATGTCGTGATCGCATTGCAAGGGAACCGGAACGAACCGGTCGATGTTCACTCAGCCAGTGCCGCGCGAGGCACGACTGACAATTGCTTAGATGACGGGGTGGCAGCCATATGGATCAACTATCGGGTTACGCGAGGCGGCCGTTTGCCTTTGTTTTGCGCTATCTTCGCCGGCGGCTGGCGTCGCATCTGGTGATCCTGACCGCTGTGGTCGCGGCTGTCGCCTGCTCCGTGGGAACGCAATATGGCGTCAAATCGCTGGTCGACAGCCTGTCTGCCGGCGCTTCTCATGGCGGAAGCGTATGGCTGTCATTCGCTTTCCTCATGTCGCTGATCACTGCCGATAACTTCCTGTGGCGTATTGCAAGTTGGACAGCGAGTTTCACCTTTGTCGGCGTGACCGGGGATCTGCGTCGCGACATCTTCCGGCATCTGACCGGTCACGCGCCGAGCTACTTCTCGGATCGCATGCCGGGCATGCTTACCAGTCGTATCACCGCCACCTCCAACGCCGTGTTCACCGTGGAGAACATGTTTGTTTGGAATGTCCTGCCGCCGTGCATTGCCACAATTGCGGCAATCCTGCTGATTGGAACCGTGAGTCTTTATATGGCGGCGGGTTTGATCGTAATCGCCGGTGGCATGGTAATCGCGATGTTCCACCTTGCCGCAGCCGGCAAGCCGCTGCATGACGATTTCGCCGACAAGGCCGCCGTCGTCGACGGCGAGATGATCGACGTCATCAGCAACATGCCACTGGTGCGGGCATTCTGCGGCATCACCCACGAGCATCAGCGCTTCGACGCCACCGTGAACCGGGAACTGACGGCGCGCGGCCGCAGTCTTCGTTACCTGGAAAAGCTGCGCCTGACCCACGCCGCGGTCACCGTCGTCCTGACGCTCGCGCTGCTCGCCTGGGCCATCACGCTCTGGCAGAAGGGCGAAGCGACGACTGGCGAGGTCGTGCTGGTCTGCACGCTCGGGCTCTCGATCCTCAACGCCACCCGCGATCTTGCGGTCGCGCTGGTCGACGTCACCCAGCATGTTGCGCGGCTGACGGAGGCGATCGCAACGCTCCTGGTTCCGCACGAATTGCGTGACCACCCCGAAGCCGAGCCGCTGGTCAAGCGCGGCGCCGCGATTGCCTTCAACAACGTGACATTCGGCTATCCCGGAGCTTCGAAGATCTTCGAGCGCTTCAGCCTGCGGCTGCAGCCCGGTCAGCGCGTCGGCCTGGTCGGGCAGTCCGGCGGCGGAAAATCGACGCTGTTTACGCTGTTGCAGCGGTTCTATGACGTCGATGACGGCAGCGTCACCGTCGATGGCCAGGACATCGCGCGGGTGACGCAGCAGAGCTTGCGTGAGGCAATCTCCGTGGTGCCGCAGGACATTTCGTTGTTTCATCGCTCGGTCCGCGAGAACATCCGTTACGGCCGGCCCAACGCGACCGACGACGAGGTGTTGCGCGCGGCGATCGCGGCGCGCTGCGATTTCGTCGAGAGTATGCCCGAGGGGCTCGACACCATGGTCGGGGACCGCGGCGTGAAACTCTCCGGTGGCCAGCGTCAGCGCATCGCAATCGCGCGCGCCTTCCTGAAGGACGCGCCGATCCTGCTGCTCGACGAGGCGACCGCAGCGCTCGACAGCGAGGCGGAGGAGGCGATCCGCGAGGCGTTGTCGCGCCTGATGCGCGGCCGCACCGTGATTGCGATCGCGCACCGGTTGGCAACCCTGCGCAATTTCGACCGGGTGGTGGTGCTGAAGGCTGGCAAGATCATAGAGGACGGATCGCCCGACCGCCTGATGCAGAACCACGGGCCTTACCGCGAGCTGGTCACACAGGAGATGAACAGGCTCTCGAAGTTCGCCGCGTAAGTCGCTAGTCGCGTTCAGGTCGATTGCGTTTTGGATAACGGCGCAGGGGAATAGCGCATGTCAGCCGAAGTCGTCACCCAGTTCGTCGCGGCATCGCGAACCGTGGAAGTGGTGGAGGAGCAGCCGTTCTACATTCCCATGACGGGACCTGCGGCGCGGCCGCGGCGGTCGCTCAAGCACGACGACACCTTCATCGTGCTCGACAGCCATGGCGATATCGGCGCGTCCGCCGGTGGTCCGGACGGCCTGTTCAACTGCGACACGCGCTATCTCGCGCGGCTCGAGCTCGTGCTCGACGATCTTCAGCCGTTGCTGCTCGGCTCGAACCTGCGTGACGACAACTCGGCTCTGACCGTCGATCTCACCAATCCCGATATCTACCGCAATGGCCGCATCGTCCTCCAGAAGGACCTGCTGCACATCGTGCGCACGGTGTTCCTGTGGCGCGGCACGGCCTATCAGCGCATCGGCCTGCAGAACCATGGCGACCGGCCGGCGAGCTTCGAGCTGACGCTGCTGTTCGACAGCGATTTCGCGGATCTGTTCGAGGTGCGCGGCGAGAAGCGGCTGCGTCGGGGGACCGGCGCGAGCAAATTGGTTGGCCCGACCGACGTCCTGTTCGAATATCGGGGCCTCGATGACGCGCAGCGCACGACGGGGCTGCATTTCGATCCAAGGCCAACCCGGCTCTCGGTCAATGCCGCCACCTGGCAGCTCGAGCTCGAGCCGCATCATACGAAGTCGTTGTTCGTGGCGGTGTCCTGCAACCGGCCGCAAACACTCAAGCCAGTGCGGTTCTTTCCGGCCATGCTGGCGCATCGCCGCGAAATGCGCTCCTGTACGGCGGGGGCAACCAGCATCGAGACCTCCAACAACATCTTCAACGAGGTGTTGTGCCAGGCGATGGCCGACCTCAACATGCTGATGACGGATACGCCGCAGGGCCGCTATCCCTATGCCGGCATTCCCTGGTACTCGACGACCTTCGGTCGCGACGGCCTGATCACGGCCTTGCAGATGCTGTGGATCGATCCGCGGGTCGCCAGGGGCGTGCTGCGGCGACTCGCGCACTTCCAGGCAAAGGCCACTGACCCGCTCGCCGACGCCGAGCCCGGCAAGATCCTGCACGAGATGCGCGGCGGCGAGATGGCGGCGCTGCGCGAGGTGCCGTTCGCGCAATATTACGGCAGCGTCGATTCGACCGCGCTGTTCGTGCTGCTCGCCGGCCACTATTTCGAGCGCACCGGCGATGTTGAGACGCTGCTGGAATTGTGGCCTGCGATCGAAGCCGCGCTGGCCTGGATCGACGGACCCGGCGATCCCGACCAGGACGGCTTCGTCGAATATCAGCGTGCCTCGGAGCAGGGCCTTGCCAACCAGGGCTGGAAAGACTCCTATGATGCGATCTTCCATGCCGACGGCACGCTCGCCGAAGGCTACATCGCTCTCGCCGAAGTGCAGGGCTATGTGTTTGCCGCCAAGCAGCTCGCCGCGCGCTGCGCCCTGCGGCTGGGCAAGCCGGACAAGGTGAGGAAGCTGGAGGCCGAGGCAAAGGCGCTCGCCGCACGCTTTGAGGACGCGTTCTGGTGCGAGGAGCTCGGCACCTATGCGCTCGCGCTCGACGGCGCCAAGCGGCCCTGCAAGGTGCGGACGTCGAATGCCGGCCAGCTCCTGTTCAGCGGCATGATCAGGGAGGACCGCGCGCGCAAGGTCGCTGCCGACCTGATGCGGCCGTATTTCTTCTCCGGCTGGGGCATTCGCACCGTGGCGCTCGGCGAAATCAGATACAATCCGATGTCCTATCATGACGGTTCGGTCTGGCCACACGACAATGCGCTGATCGCGCTCGGGCTCGCGCGCTACGGCCTGAAGCATTCGGTGGCGCACGTCTTCAAGGGCCTGTTCGAGGCCGCGACCTATATGGACCTCCGGCGGCTGCCGGAATTGTTCTGCGGCTTCCGGCGCGAGAAGCGCCGCGGCCCGACGCTCTATCCGGTCGCCTGCGCGCCGCAGGCCTGGGCCAGCGCGACGCCGTTCACGCTGCTGGAAGCTGCGCTCGGCATCGAGTTCGACGTCGCGCGCAGCGAGATCCGCCTGCGCAATCCGCATCTGCCGGCGTTTTTGAACGAGGTGGTGCTGCACGACCTGCAACTGGGCCCGTCCAGCGTCGATTTGCGGATCCGCCGCCACGGCACCGATGTCGCGCTCGAGGTGCTGCGCACGCGCGGACAGATCCAGGTATCGATCGTGCTGGCGCACTAGTGGCATGATCCGGAAAAGTGTGGAGCGGTTTTCCGAAAAGATCATGCTCAAACAACAACCTAAAGCGCGATGACGATTCGTCACAATCTCATCGCGCTTTAGCATCGCCAGCCGGAGGAGGTCGCATGCCCGCCATGACGCGGTTGATGCTGGTCGCAGTGATCCTGGGAAGCATCGCGCCTGCGATGTCGTACGCGGCGGAGGAGCCGCCTGCGGTGCAAACCGAGCCGAACGCTCCGCCATCGCCGGCCCCGGCCGCGCCTGTGGTGCCGAAGGATGCGCCGCCGCCGCCGTCGGTTACCATCATCGGTGCCAGCGACGCGCACGGCGTGCTCGGGCGCGACGTGCGCAGCGCCGCCGATGAGGACATGGGGCGCATCGTCGACGTCGTCGTCGATCGCACCGGCAAGGTGCGCGCGGCGGTGATCGATTTCGGCGGCTTCCTCGGCGTCGGCAGCCGCAAGATCGTGGTCGACTGGAACGCGCTGCACTTCGGCAAGATCGCCAACAAGAAGGACAGCATCAGCCTGGAGCTGACCAAGGCCCAGGTCGCGGCTGCGCCGGAGTACAAGGAGGACACACCGATCGTCGTGCTGGGTGCGTCCGGCACCCTGCAACCGCTGCAGTTCATTCCGTAAGGAAAGGGGAGGGCAGACTGTCGGTGCGCTTGTCCAGGAAGCCGAGCCATCCGAGCAACGATCAACGTGGCCCACCTGAGAGCCGCAACGCTGTCCCTGCGCTTCCGCAACCTGTGCCGTCAAAGCAAAGCCTGCGGGCGCTGGACTGGTTCATCTTCTTTCTGGCCGACGTGCAGACCGGCTTTGGCCCGTTCATCGCGGTGTATCTGACGACGCAGAAATGGACGCAGGTCGAGATCGGCCTCGTGCTGTCGATCGGCGGCATCGTCGCCCTGATCGGTCAGATGCCGGGTGGCGCGATCATCGACGCCGCGAAATCCGAGCGGCTGGTCGCGGGGCTGGCCATCGCGACCATCGGCTGCTGCGCGCTTGCGTATGCGGCGATGCCGATCTTTCCGGTCGTGGTGACGGCGGCGACCCTGCATGCGGCCGCGAGCTGCGTGCTGGGGCCGGCGATCGCCGCGATCAGCCTCGGCCTTGTCGGGCCGTTCGCGATCGGCGAACGGCTCGGCCGCAACGCGCGCTTCGCATCGCTTGGCAACGGCGTCGCCGCCGCGGTGATGGGCACCGCCGGCTATCTGCTGTCGAGCCGCTCGGTGTTCCTGGTCACCTTCCTGCTCGCTATCCCGACCCTGATCGCCCTGTCGCGGATCCGCGAGGAGGAGGTCGACGTGGCGCGCGCGCATGGCGAAATGCCGCGCGAAGCCGCCGAAGGCGCGGACACGAATGTGTGGCATCTGCTGAGGCAGCGGCCGCTGTTGATCTTCGCCTGCAGTGTGATGCTGTTGCAGCTTGCGAACGCGGCGATGCTGCCCTTGATGGCGAGCGTGGTGACGACGCGGTCCAGCCAGTGGGCGACTGTCCTGATCGCGGGCTGTATCATCGTGCCGCAGGCGATCGTTGCGCTGATGTCGCCGTCGGTCGGGCGCAAGGCGCAGGCCTGGGGCCGGCGGCCGCTGCTGCTGCTAGGGTTCGGCGCGCTTGCGATTCGCGGGCTTTTGTTCGCAACCGTCCGCGACCCCTATCTCTTGGTGCTGGTGCAGGTGTTCGACGGCATCACGGCTGCGGTGTTCGCGGTGATGATTCCACTAATCGTCGCCGACGTCGCCTTTGGCAGCGGCCATTTCAATCTTGCGCAGGGAGTCGTGGGAACCGCGACCGGCATCGGCGCGTCGCTGAGCACCGTGCTCGGCGGCTTCATCAGCGACAGGTTCGGCAGCAGCACCGCCTTCGTCGGCCTAGCCTGTGTCGCCGCGGCTGGGCTCGTCCTGATTCTCCTGGTCATGCCGGAGACGCGGCGCAGCGCAGGTTGAGAATGAGAAAATGGCCGGCCGAAACGGATTCGGCCGGCCAGTTGGGAAGATGGCAGGGAGGAAGAAATCAGGCGTCGAGATTGTGCAGGCGCTGGCGGTTGCGCAGCACGATCTGACGGGCGCCGGAAAAGCCCAGGATGCCCTGGGAATGAAGCTGCGACAGCGCGCGCGACACCGTTTCCAGCGTCAGGCCGAGATAGTCGCCGATGTCGCGACGGCACATCGGCAGCGCCATCATGCCGGCGACGGCGAGCCGGCGGTCCATTTCGAGCAGGAAGGTCGCAACGCGCTCCATGGCGGTCTTGCGGCCGAGCAGCAGCATGTGGTCCTCGGCGTGGCGCAGTTCGCCCGCGGTCATCGCCCAGAGCTTGCGGGCAACCTGCACGTCGGTGCCGGCGGCTTTCTCGAGGCTGGAGCGCTTCACGAGGCGCACGGTGGTGTCGATGATGGCCTCGGCGGCGAGGCGATGGGTGGCGCCGGATTCGAGACCGAACACGTCGCCGGGAAGGTGGAAGGCGCCGATCTGGCGGCGGCCGTCGGAAAGGAGCTTGTAGCTGCGCACCGCGCCGGAGACGACCTGGTAGACGTATTCAGCAGGCTCGTCCTCGCCGTAGATCTCCTCGTCCTTGCGGTAGGAGAACTCGGTGGCGACAAGACCGACATGGCCGGTGATGGCGCCGAACTGATCGGAGACTGGATGAGCGGCGGGGGCGATCTTGCTGCCGTGAATCTGGGTATTGAGCAACTGGGTGAGCATCTTGGCCATCTCCATTTCAGATGGCAGATGGTTACCGCGGGTTTCGGGGCGTGAAAATTTCGAGCGATATCTTAAGGGGGTGTACCTACGTAGATTCCCGTAGGTCGGTCCTCGAGGTCAGCCGTTGGGCTTGCGCTGGATGGCGCCGCGGATGCGCTTGATGAGATTCTCGTCGAGAAGCGGCTTCAAGATCACGTCCTTGATCCCGACCGCGGCGGCGCGGGTCGAAATATTCTCGTCCGGATAGCCCGTGATCAGGATCACGGGCGTGTCGCCCTCCGACTTGCGCAGGCGCCTGGCGAGCTCGACGCCGTTGATATCGGGCATCTTGTAATCGATCACGTAGCAGTCCGCGCCAGGGGAGTGCGGGGTATTCAGCAATGCCGTGGCATTCCTGAAGGTCCGCACGGCGAAGCCGTCCGTTTCGAGCAGGAATCGCAGTGATCCCAGGACGGCATCGTCGTCGTCGACCACGTAGACGGTGGGCTTGAGGGGGGACGACATTGGATCCCGCCTATGGTGTAAGCTGATCTCAGTCATGCGACTTTGCTAACACGCGACGGGGAGACGGACTTGACATGCCTCAAGTCGAAGCCGGCTCAATCCTTGAGCATGCCGGCGCGCATCGCCAGCCGCACCAGCTCCGACAGGCTGCCAGCCTGCATCTTGGTCATGACGTTCGCCCGGTAGACTTCGATGGTGCGCGGGCTGATGTCGTATTCGCGGGCAATCAGCTTGTTGGAGAGGCCCGCGATCAACCCCTCCATGACCTGGCGCTCGCGCGGGCTGAGCGAGGCCAGACGCGCGGCGACGTTCTGCGTGATTGCCTCGCTCTTGGCAGCAGGCTCGGCCCGGTGGATCGCGGTTTCGATCATCGCGATCAGGCGATCGTCATCGAACGGCTTTTCGAGGAAGTCGACGGCGCCAAGCTTCATGGCTTCGACCGCCAGTGGAACGTCGCCATGACCGGTCATGATCAGGATCGGGAATGGGCTTTGCGTGGCCTTCATGCGCTTCAGGAGCTCGATCCCGTCAAGCCCGGGCATGCGCACGTCGGACACCACGCAGCCGAAGGGGAGACCCGGCAGCGCATCGAGAAAGCCTTGCGCCGCCTCGAACAATCGGACACTGAAGCCGGACGAATCCAGCAGGAACTTCAGCGAATCCCGCATCGCCTCGTCGTCGTCGATGACGTAGACATGTCCTTTGGTGGTCATTGATCAGTTCTCGTCGGCTGCCGGCAAGGTGAAGCGAAACGTCGCGCCGCCCGATGCGTTGCTCTCGGCCCACATGCGGCCGCCGTGAGCCTCGATGATCGAGCGGCTGATGGAAAGTCCCACGCCCATGCCGGTCTCCTTCGTCGTGAAGAAGGTCTGGAACAGGTTCGGTATCACGTCGTCGTGGAAGCCGGATCCGGTGTCAGCGACTTCCACTTCGATCATGTCGTCGACCCCCTCGGTGTTGGTCACGACGAGCTCGCGCCGTGGCGATTGCGCCATGGCCTCCAGCGCGTTGCGGAACAGGTTGACCAGCACCTGCTGGATCTGGACGCGGTCGGCCAGCACCAGGTCGGCCTCTGGATCAAGATTGAAGCGGAGCTGAACGTTCTGCTCGCGCGCGCCGGCAAGGCCGAGGGCGCCGGCTTCCTCGATCAGCTTGGAGAGGCTCTCGACCCGCTTCTCGGATTCGCCGCGCGAGACGAAGTCGCGCAGGCGGCGGATGATCTGGCCGGCGCGCAGCGCCTGCTCGGCGGCGCGGTCCATCGCGCTCTCGATCTTTTCGATATTCGGATCCCTGCTGCCTGCCAGCAGCCGGCGCGAGCCCTTCATATAGTTGCTGATGGCCGCCAGCGGCTGGTTGAGCTCGTGAGCGAGCGCCGAGGCCATCTCCCCCATGGCGCTCAGGCGCGAGACATGGACGAGCTCGGACTGCAGCTCCTGGAGCCGCGCCTGGGTGTGCTGGTGCTCGGTCATGTCGCGGACGAAGCCGGTGAAATAAGGCTCGCCGCCGGATTGCATCTCGCCGATCGACAGGTGCATCGGAAACGTCGTGCCGTCGCGCCGCTTGCCGGTGACGATGCGGCCGATGCCGATGATGTGGGGATCGCGCGTGGTGCGGTAGCGGGCGATATAGCTGTCGTGGCGGGAGCGGTCGGGATCGGGCATCAGGATGTTGACGTTCTGGCCGATCGCCTCATGCTCCAAATAGCCGAACAGGCGCTCGGCGGCCGTGCTGAACAGCTGGATGATGCCATGGCCGTCGATGACGATCATGGCATCGGGGATCGTGTGCAGGATCGAGCGGAGATGGGTCTCGCGGGTGCGCAGCGCTTCCTCGACCTGCTTCTCCTCGTCGATGTCGAGAAAGATCCCACTCAGATGCCGCGCGCTACCGGCCTCGTCCCGGATCAGGCCGGCGCGGGCCCTGATCCATTGTCCTCTCCCGGAATCGGCGATCCGGAAAGACACGTCGAATCCGCCGCCGCGCTCGGCGACGCGCCCGATCGCGGCTTCGACGCGCTCGCGGTCTCTCGGCTCGAGGCGTGACAGGAAAAGCTCATAGGTAATCGGCTGGTTGCGGGCGACGCCGAACATCGCCCCGGCCGCATCCGACCACTCGAATTCCTGCGTCTTGAGGTCGAGGTCCCAGGTGCCGACGCCGAATCCCTCGATCCGCACCCGGAAATGTTCGCCCCGACCGTCATCTGCCGGATGAGTTACGCGGGTCGGGCTCAATTTGCTTCCATCCTTGCGTTGTGGTCCGGGGCGCGGTTCCGCGACCGCAATTTCGCGCATGGCCGCCCCGGAGGCAAGTTCGGCGATCGGTTACCTCGCGACCGGTTGACCAGTCCAGCGGCGGCCCGAACCGTTTGCCGGCTTGATCTATCTCATCCCGCGCCCGCCGCGGTGCGCCTAGCATGGCTGCGATCTGCAAGCTCGGGAGACTTGGAATGACATACGCGACCGTCATGGTCAGCCTGGCGCTTGGTCAGCCCAATGAGGCGAGGCTTCAGGCCGCGGGCGAGCTCGCGGAGCGATTCGAGGCGGCGATCGTCGGAGTTGCCGCGGCGCAATTCGCGCCGCCACTCTATTTCACTGACGGCGCCGAGGCGCAGCGTCTGATCGACCAGGGCGAGGCCTCGGTCCGGCAGCGCCTTGCCGATCTGGAGGGACAATTCCGTGCTGCAACCAGGAATCGCGGCGGGCGCGTCGAGTGGCGCGGCGCGGTCGATTTCCCGGCGCGTTACGCGCTGCAGCAGGCGCGTTGCGCCGACATCATCGTCAGCGGCGGGCAGAGCCCGGCTTTCGCGGATGCCTTCTCGCTTGCGAGCCCCAAGGATCTGGTGATGCAGGCCGGCCGTCCGCTGCTGGTCGTGCCTGACAGCTTCAACTGGCTCGATCTACGCAGCGTGCTGGCGGCCTGGAAGGATACGCCGGAGGCGCGGCGTGCGCTCGTCGATTCACTGCCGCTGCTGCGCAAGGCGAGGGAGATCACGATCGTTGCGATTCCGGAGCCGGATGACGATCGTCCGGCGGTGCTGGCCTCCGTCACCGACGTCGTTTCCTGGCTCGCCCGCCATGGCGTCACGGCCACTGCCAGGGTGTCGGAAGCGGGCCGGAACGAAAGCGTGGCTGACCATTTGGGTAAGTTGGCTGCCGACGTCGGAGCCGGCCTGATCGTTGCCGGCGCCTACGGCCATTCGCGGTTCCGCGAATTGGTCCTCGGCGGCGTCACGCAATATCTGCTCACCCAGTCAGCTCGCTGCGTGCTGCTGTCGCACTGACTCCTTGACCGAAAGACAATCAGAGGACGCGCCGTGTACAGATTCCTTGAACAGACCACCGACGGCTACATGACGCGCAACGTCAAGACCGTGGTGCGCGATCTCAACGTGCTCGAGCTCAGCGAGATGTTCGAGCGCGACGACTTCAACGGCTATCCGGTCGAGGAGGATGGGCAGGTCGTCGGTATCGTCACCAAGTTCGATATCCTGAAATGCTTTGCGTTCACGCCAAGCCAGATGGTGCCGCGCTATCTCGACCTGATGAATCGCAAGGTCGGCGACGTCATGACGCCGGAATTCATCTACGTTCATCCAGATACGCGGTTGACCCGCGTGCTCCAGCTCATGGTCGAGCACCGGATTCGGAGCATCATCGTGCTCGACGGAACGCAGAAGCTCGTCGGCATCATCGCGCGGGAGGACGTCATCACCGCGCTCAAGGCGACCGCGCGCGACTAGCCTGTCGGCTGGCTCATTTCTGCGACATCCGGGCTCCGTGAATTTGCCGGAGGCCGGGTCCAGTCACGCGCGCGGAACCGTACGTAAGCGGCTGATATTGCTTCCCGATGTCCCCTGGGTCGGGGCCGCCGGAAATCCGACTATCTTGATTTCAATCAATTCCCCGCGAGCATGGATATGGTTTCTGGCTGCGTGTTCTTTCAGAGAGAATCCGCATGAGCCAGCCCTCCATTTCCAAATCCATGACCATCGGTGAAAGCGGCCTGGCGGCAGTGTTCGCAGTCACCGCCTTCCTCTGTGTGGTCGCGGCAGCCAAGGCGCTCGATGCGCCCTTCGCCTTCCATGCCTCGCTGAGCGCTGCGGCGAGCATCGCGGCGGTCTTCGTCATTCTCAACCGCTACTTCGAGCGCCCGGCGGCGCTGCCGCCCGCGGAGATCAACGGCCGGCCCAACTACAATATGGGGCCGATCAAGTTCTCCGCCTTCATGTCGATGTTCTGGGGCATCGCCGGCTTCCTGGTCGGCCTGATCATCGCCTCGCAGCTCGCCTGGCCCGCGCTCAACTTCGACCTGCCCTGGACGAGCTTTGGCCGCCTGCGTCCGCTGCACACCTCGGCCGTGATATTCGCGTTCGGCGGCAACGTGCTGATCGCATCCTCGTTCTACGTCGTGCAGAAGTCTTGCCGTGTCCGGCTTGCCGGCGATCTCGCGCCCTGGTTCGTCGTCGTCGGCTACAACTTCTTCATCCTCGTCGCCGGCACCGGCTATCTGCTCGGCGTTACGCAGTCCAAGGAATATGCGGAGCCGGAATGGTATGCGGACCTCTGGCTGACCATCGTCTGGGTGACCTATCTGCTGGTCTTCCTCGTCACGGTGATCAAGCGCAAGGAACCGCACATCTTCGTCGCGAACTGGTTCTATCTCGCCTTCGTCGTGACGATCGCCGCCCTGCATCTCGGCAACAATCCCGCGCTGCCGGTGTCGGTGTTCGGCTCCAAATCCTACGTCGCCTGGGCCGGCGTTCAGGACGCGATGTTCCAGTGGTGGTACGGCCACAACGCGGTCGGCTTCTTCCTGACCGCCGGCTTCCTCGCCATCATGTACTACTTCATCCCGAAGCGCGCGGAGCGGCCGATCTATTCCTACCGGCTGTCGATCATCCACTTCTGGTCGCTGATCTTCCTCTACATCTGGGCCGGCCCGCACCATCTGCACTACACCGCGCTGCCGGACTGGACGCAGACGCTCGGCATGACCTTCTCGGTGATGCTGTGGATGCCGTCCTGGGGCGGCATGATCAACGGCCTGATGACGCTGTCTGGCGCCTGGGACAAGCTGCGCACCGACCCCGTGCTGCGCATGCTCGTGGTCTCCGTCGCCTTCTACGGCATGTCGACCTTCGAAGGCCCGATGATGTCAATCAAGGTCGTCAACTCGCTCAGCCACTACACCGACTGGACCATCGGCCACGTGCATTCCGGTGCGCTCGGCTGGGTCGGTTTCGTCTCCTTCGGCGCGCTGTATTGCCTGGTGCCGTGGGCCTGGAATCGTAAGGGTCTCTACAGCCTCAAGCTCGTCAACTGGCACTTCTGGATCGCGACGCTTGGCATCGTCCTCTACATCTCGGCGATGTGGGTGTCCGGCATCCTCCAGGGCCTGATGTGGCGCGCCTACACCTCGCTCGGCTTCCTCGAATATTCCTTCATCGAAACCGTGGAAGCGATGCATCCCTTCTACATCATCCGCGCGGCCGGCGGAGGGTTGTTCCTGATCGGCGCGCTGATCATGGCCTACAATCTCTGGATGACCGTGCGCGTCGGCGAGGCGGAAGTGCAGATGCCCGTCGCTCTTCAGCCGGCGGAATGAGGAGCTCAGCAATGTCATTCTGGACACGCCACCAAATCTTCGAAAAGAACTCGATCGTCCTGGTCGTCGGCATCCTGCTGGTGATCTCGATCGGCGGTCTCGTCGAGATCGCGCCGCTGTTCTACCTCAAGAGCACGATCGAGGTGGTCGACGGCGTGCGGCCCTATACGCCGCTCGAGCTCGCCGGCCGCAACATCTACGTCCGCGAGGGCTGCTATCTCTGCCACTCGCAGATGATCCGTCCCTTGCGCGACGAGGTCGAGCGCTACGGTCACTTCTCGCTCGCCGCCGAGAGCATGTACGACCACCCGTTCCAGTGGGGCTCCAAGCGCACAGGACCGGATCTTGCCCGCGTCGGCGCCAAATATTCCGACGACTGGCACGTGACCCATCTGACCAACCCGCGCGCCATCGTGCCGCAGTCGGTGATGCCGGGTTATCCGTTCCTGGCCGAGAACGAAGTCGATCTCGCCACGATTGCCGATCACATGCGAACGCTCAAGGCCGTCGGCGTGCCCTACAGCGACGACCAGATCGCCAATGCGGCCAACGACCTGAAGGCGCAGGCCGATCCGGATAATGCCGGCAGCGATGCCTTCACCAAGCGCTACGCCAAGGCGGTGGTGCGCAACTTCGACGGCAAGCCGGGCACCCCGACCGAGATGGACGCGCTGATCGCCTACCTGCAGATGCTCGGCACGCTCGTCGACTTCAAGCTCTACAACGAGAAAGCCAATCTCCGCTGAGAAGGCATGAACGATGAAAGCAATTCTGACAGTCCATAACTTTGCATCCGATCTCGTGACGACGATCTGGACGCCGGCCTTCGTCGCGATCTTCCTCGCGATCGTCGCCTACGCATTCTGGCCGCGCAACAAGGCCGCCTTCGACGAGGCGGCGCGACTGCCGTTGCGCGAGGAGTGAGGGATCATGACCGACCACGGTGAATTCGACAGCGTCTCCGGCAAGACCACGACCGGACACCAATGGGATGGCATCAAGGAGCTGAACACGCCGCTGCCGCGCTGGTGGCTGGTGACGTTCTACCTCACCATCGTCTGGGCGATCGGCTACTGGATCGTCTATCCGGCCTGGCCATTGATTTCGAGCAATACCACCGGCCTGCTCGGCTATTCGACGCGCGCCAGCCTCGCGGTGGAGCTCGCCAATCTCGAGGCCGCCCGCGGCGAGAAGATGGCGGCGCTGGCGGCCGCTCCCCTCGCTGACATCGAGAAGGATCCGGCGCTGCTGGCACTGGCGCGTGCCAAGGGCAGGGTCGTATTCGGCGACAATTGCGCGCCATGCCACGGCAGCGGCGCAGCCGGCGCAAAGGGCTTCCCGAATCTCAACGACGACGACTGGCTGTGGGGCGGCACGCTCGACCAGATCATGCAGACCATCCAGTTCGGCGCGCGGTCCGGTCACGCCAAGACCCATGAGGGCCAGATGCTCGCCTTCGGCAAGGATGGCGTGCTGAAGCCCGACGAGATCGTCACGGTCGCCAACTACGTCCGCTCGCTGTCGGGCCTGTCGACCCGGCCGGGCTATGACGCCGCCAAGGGCGAAAAGATCTTCACTGAGAATTGCGTCGCCTGTCATGGCGACGGCGGCAAGGGCAATCAGGAGATGGGCGCGCCCAACCTGACCGACAAGATCTGGCTCTACGGCTCGGACGAGGCGACCCTGATCGAGACCATCAGCCAGGGCCGCTCCGGTGTCATGCCGGCGTGGGACGGACGGCTCGATCCCGCCACCCTCAAGGCGATGGCGGTCTACGTCCACTCGCTCGGCGGCGGCAAGTAACGTCGCGGCGAAGGCAAAGACGGGGCGGGGAAACCCGCCCCCGTTTGAGCTGGATCAACTGCACGGTCGGAGTTCGATCTAGGTTCAATCGTACCTGCAAACGGATTCAGCGATGAGCATGGCCGTGAACCCGAACGAGCTCGCACAGGAAGATGATTACGGGCCGCTCTACGCCTCCCGCAAGAAAGTCTACCCCCAAAGCGTCTCGGGCACGTTCCGCCGGACCAAATGGGGGCTGATGGCATTCTGCCTCGGCGTCTACTATTTCCTGCCGTTCGTGCGCTGGAACCGCGGCCTGGGCGCCCCGAGCCAGGCCGTGCTGATCGATCTGCCCAACAGCCGCTTCTACTTCTTCTTCATCGAGCTGTGGCCGCAGGAAGTCTACTACTTTACCGGCCTGCTGATCGTCGCCGCGGTGGCGCTGTTCCTGATGAACTCCATCGGCGGCCGCATCTGGTGCGGCTACCTATGTCCGCAGACCGTCTGGACCGACCTGTTTTACGCCGTCGAGCGGCTGATCGAGGGCGATCGGCGCGAGCGCATGAAGAAGGACGCCTCGTCCGATCCGATGAAGCTCGAGCGCATCTCAGAGATCGTGCTCAAGCATTCGATCTGGCTGCTGATCGCCTGGTGGACCGGCGGCGCCTGGGTGCTCTATTTCAACGATGCGCCAACGCTGGTGAAGCAGCTCGTCACGTTTCAGGCGCCGATGATCGCCTATATCTGGATCTGCATCCTCACCGCGACGACTTATCTGCTCGCCGGCTACATGCGCGAGCAGGTCTGCACCTATATGTGCCCCTGGCCGCGCATCCAGGCCGCGCTCACCGATGAATGGGCGCTCAACGTCACCTACCGCTACGACCGCGGCGAGAAGCGCACGTCGGTCAAGAAGGCCGCCGAGCTGCGTGCGCTCGGCGAGCAAGTCGGCGACTGCGTCGATTGCTACCAGTGCGTCGCGGTTTGCCCGACCGGCATCGACATCCGCAACGGGCCGCAGATGGAATGCATCCAGTGCGGCCTGTGCATCGATGCCTGCGATACCGTGATGACCAAGATCGGCCGGCCAACCCGACTGATCGCCTATGACAACGACATCAACATCCAGCGCCGCCAGGAAGGCAAGCCACCGATCTATCGCATCGTGCGGCCCCGCACCACCGTCTACAGCGCGATCATCGCGGTCATCGGCGGCATCATGCTCTATGCGCTGCTGACCCGCAGCCTGCTCGACGTCAACGTACTGCACGACCGCAACCCGATTGCCGTCAAGCTGAGCGACGGCTCGATTCGCAACGCCTACACGGTCCGGCTGCTCAACAAGCGCGGCTTCGACCGCGTCATCGCGATTGACGTCGACGGGCCGGTGAATGCGAAGGTCCATGTCGTCGGCGTCGATTCCGTCACGCCGGACCGGCCGATGGTCGTGATCGGTCGCGACCAGACCGCGGAATTGCGGCTGCTGGTGACGGCGCCGGCCGAGAGCAATCCGGAGAAATCGATCCCGGTCCATTTCCACGTCACCGATATCGGGCTCGGCGAGGTCGCCTCCGCCACCGACAATTTCGTCGCGCCCTGAGAACATCGTTTGGAGTTCGCCATGGCATCCGCCGCACCGAAGCCACTGACCGGGACCGCGGTCCTCATCATCCTGGTTGCGTTTTTCGGCGTCGTAATCGGCGTCAACGCCACCATGATGAAGCTTGCGATCGCGACGCTTCCCGGCACCGACGTCGACAGTCCCTATGCTGCCGGTCTCACCTACGAGAGGGAGATCGCGGCGGCGCGGGGCCAGGCGGAGCGGAAATGGCAGGTCGACGCGAAGATCCAGCGCAGTGCCGATGGCGGCGCGACGGTGCGGATCGAGGCCCGGGATGCCACCGGCCGCCCGGTCACCGGTCTGAAATTCTCAGGGCGACTGGAGCGGCCGACCGACAAGCGCGCCGACCTGTCCGTGGAGCTCGCCGAGATCGGCATCGGAGTCTATGGCGGCAACGCGACCGCCGTCGCACCCGGCCAGTGGGATCTCGTGCTCGAGGGCGATGCGCGCGGCGAGCGCATGTTCACGTCGCGCAATCGCGTGATCCTGAACTGAAGGAATTTCTCATGCAGCTCTCGCGCGATTTCTCCCATTATGTTCGTGCTGCGGGTGACGGGCTCCAGCACATCGATCTCGCGGTCGAGGGCGTGCACTGCGCCGGCTGCATGGCGAAGATCGAGCGCGGTCTCTCCGCCATTCCCGACGTGACGCTGGCGCGGGTGAACCTCACCGACCGCCGCGTCGCGCTGGAATGGAAGGAGGGCACGCTCGATCCTGCGCGCTTCATCGATCGGCTCGAAGAGCTCGGCTACAGGGCCTATCCTTACGAGACGGCAAGCGCGGAGGCGACCGAGGTCGCGGAGTCGCGCTTCCTGCTTCGTTGCCTCGGCGTTGCAGCGTTCGCGACCATGAACGTGATGATGCTGTCGATCCCGGTGTGGTCCGGCAATGTCAGCGACATGCTGCCCGAGCAGCGCGATTTCTTCCACTGGCTGTCGGCACTGATCGCGCTGCCGGCCGCGGCCTATGCCGGCCAGCCGTTCTTCCGCTCGGCCTGGCGCGCGGTGTCGGCGAAGACCACCAACATGGACGTCCCGATCTCGATCGGGGTGATCCTCGCACTCGGCATGTCCGTGGTCGAGACCATCCATCATGCCGAGCACGCCTATTTCGACGCTGCGATCATGCTGCTGACTTTTCTCCTGGTCGGCCGCTTTCTCGACCAGAACATGCGCCGGCGGACGCGTGCGGTCGCCGGCAATCTGGCGGCGCTGAAGGCCGAGACTGCGGCAAAGTTCGTCGGCCCTGACGAGATCTCGCAGGTGCCGGTCGCCGCGATCAATCCAGGCGACATCGTGCTGCTGCGACCCGGCGAACGCTGCGCCGTCGACGGCACCGTAATCGAGGGTCGTTCGGAGATCGACCAGAGTCTGATCACCGGCGAGACGCTTTACGTCACGGCTGACAGAGGCACGCCGGTCTATGCCGGCTCGATGAATGTCTCCGGCGCCTTGCGGGTGCGGGTTTCGGCCGCGTCGGAAGCGACGTTGCTCGCGGAGATCACGCGCCTGCTCGACAACGCGCTCCAGGCGCGCTCGCGCTATCGGCGGCTCGCCGACCGTGCCTCGCGCCTCTATGCGCCCGTGGTGCATGCGACCGCGCTCCTGACCATCCTCGGCTGGGTGCTGGCCGGTGCAGGCTGGCACGACGCGATCGTCACCGGCGTCGCCGTGCTGATCATCACCTGCCCTTGCGCGCTCGGACTTGCGATCCCGACGGTGCAGACGGTGGCCTCGGGCGCGATGTTCAAATCCGGTGTGCTGCTCAACGCAGGTGACGCGATCGAGCGGCTGGCGGAGGCCGATCACATCATCTTCGACAAGACCGGCACCCTGACATTGCCGGATCTCGACGTGGTCAATGCGGCGGCGATCCCTGCCGATATCCTGGCGCTCGCCGGGCAGCTCGCGCTGTCGAGCCATCATCCCGTCGCGGCCGCGGTGGTGCAGGCTGCCCGCGCCAAATCGCCGATCGTCGGCGCGGTCGAGGAGGCCGGGCAGGGGGTGCGCGCGAGCATCGACGGCATCGAGATCCGCCTTGGGCGGCCGTCTTTTTGCGGTGCCGAGGAACACGTGAAGAGCGGCGCCGATCTCGACCCGGAAGCGTCCATCGTCGCCTTCAGCAGGGGGGCGGAAAAGTTCATCTTCATGGTGCGGCAGGCCCTGCGTCCGGATGCGGTCACGGTGATTGGGGCGCTGAAGGCCAGCAATCTCGGCGTCGAGATCCTCTCTGGCGACCGTGAGCGGGCGGTGAAGGCGGCGGCAGATGCGCTCGGGATTCCCGAGTGGCGCGCCGGTGTCACGCCGGCCGACAAGATCGCGCGGATCGAGGAGCTGAAGCGGCGCGGCACCCGCGTGCTGATGGTCGGCGACGGCATGAACGATGCGCCCTCGCTCGCGGCGGCCCATGTCTCGATGTCGCCGATCTCGGCCGCGCATCTCAGCCAGGCGACCGCGGACCTCGTCTTCCTCGGCAAGCCGCTCGCGCCGGTCGTGACCGCCGTCGACCACGCGCGAAAGGCGCTGCATCTGATGCGGCAGAATCTCTGGCTCGCGATCGGCTACAACATCCTGGCGGTGCCGATTGCCATCAGCGGCGTCGTGACGCCGTTGATCGCGGCGGCCGCGATGAGCGGATCGTCCATCCTGGTCATGCTGAACGCGCTGCGCGCGCGCAGCGCCTCACGGGGGATTGCATCATGGAAGTCCTGATCATCCTCGTCCCTCTGGCGCTGGGGCTCGGACTTGCCGGCCTCGTCGCCTTTCTCTGGTCGCTCAAGAGCGGCCAGTATGATGATCTCGACGGCGCAGCCTGGCGCGCCATCGCAGATGACGAACCGCCGCAGGAGACGCAGCCTGATTTGGCAGAAGTGAAGCGCTAGGCATCGCTTCGGAGCGCAAACGTCAGGATCGCAGATCGCGCGGCGGCATCGTGCGCAGTGGTGTTGCACGATAATCCTGATATCCTGCCGGTCGCAGCGGAGTAGCGCGGGGCAGTCCATTCAGCTCATCCGCGTGACCTTCGCAATTGGCCCCAAGCGGATGTTGCAAAGTGATTTCCGAGAACGACCTGGAGTCTGCGCTCGATCATATCAGGAGCAAGGCAGCTGGATCGACGGCGGGTATTTTTGGACCGGCCTCACTGACCTGGCGAATTGACCGAGAGGCCGTGATCTTTCTCGGAGCCGGCCGTGCGCTGCTGCTTCAACTGGCCCATCCATGGGTCGCTGCCGCCATTGCCGAGCACTCCAGGACGCTCGCCGATCCGATCGGTCGCTTCCATCGAACCTTCGATGTCATGTTTACGATGGTATTCGGCTCGCTCGATCAGGCGCTGACGGCTTCCCGCAAGCTGCATCGCCGTCACGCCATGATCGTCGGCCGCTTGCCGGATGCCATCGGGTCGTTTGAAGCGAATTCGCACTACTGTGCCAATGAAGTCGCGGCGCTGCGCTGGGTTCACGCCACGCTCGTCGAGAGCGCGGTCATGGCGCACGATCTTGTCTTCCCGCCGTTCTCGGCCGACGAGCGCGAGCGATACTGGGCCGAATGCCGGCTGTTCGCAGCGATGTTCGGGCTGACCCCGAGCGACCTGCCGGCGGATTGGCAATCCTTTCGCGCCTACATTGAAGCCATGACCCGCTCGGAGGTTTTGACCGTCGGCACCGCGGCGCGCGAGGTGGCCGGTCAAATTCTCGGGGGCGTCGGACGATCCTGGCTACGGCCACCCAAATGGTACCGGGCACTGACAGTCCGGATGTTGCCCGAACAACTGGTCGCGGGTTTTGGGTTGGCTTGTGACGAAGCCGACGACAGGGCGGCGGACCGCGCGCTCAAGTGGATACGACACATCTACCCCCGGCTGCCGGCCCGCCTGCGCTATGTCGGTCCGTATCAGGAAGCCCAAGCGCGGCTGCGCGGGAGGCCAAAACCCGGTTGGATGACGCGATGCCTCAACAGGGCCTGGATCGGACGGTCTTCGATCGGATGAAGCCGCCTCAGGCCGACGCGATCTTGCGATACAGCGCGCTGTAACATGCAGCCGAGATGTTCCAGCTAAACGAATGGCGGTGCGGCGCATGGAGTCGAGACGCTCCTGGGCCATGAAGGTCGAGAAAGCCCGACGAACGCCGCCGAGGAAGGATTCGTAAGAGGGCTGCGCGAACAGGAAGCCGGTCTCGCCGTCGGTGATGGTTTCGGCAAGCCCTCCGGTCTGATGGCCGATCGGCAGCGAGCCGAAGCGCTGGGCGTACATCTGGCTGAGCCCGCAGGGCTCGAACCGCGATGGCATCAGCGTGAAATCGCTGCCGGCAAAGATGCGCCGCGCCTGCGCGTCGTTGAAGCCGATCGCGACGCCGATCGCATCTGGCCGCCTGCGATGGGCGTTGATCAGGGCTTGCTCGAGCGCCGGCTCGCCGGAACCGGTGACGACGATCTGCCCGCCGGCATCGATGATCTCGTCGGCCGCGGATAGCACGAGATCGATGCCCTTCTGATGGACGAGCCGCGCCACGATGCCGAACATCGGCCCGCGCGACACCGCGAGGCCGAATTGCTTGCGCACATAGTCCGCGTTGGCCCGTTTGCCGGCCCAGTCGCCGGCACCGAATTGCTGGGCGAGCTGCGCGCAGTAACGGGGGTCCCAGCTCTCATCTATTCCGTTCAGGATGCCGGTGAGCTCGGCTGCCTCGGCGCGGATGCGCAACAGGCCTTCCAGGCCACAGCCGAATTCCGACGTGGTGATCTCGCGCGCATAGGTCGCGCTCACGGTCGTCAGGTGCGAGGCGTAGACGAGGCCCGCCTTCAGGAAGGACAATTGATCGTAGAACTCGATGCCGTCAATGTGGAAGGAGCTCTCGGGTGCGCCGATCCGCCGCAGCGCGTCTTTCGGAAAGAGTCCCTGATAAGCGAGATTGTGGATGGTCAGGATCGACGGCAGCTTCGAGCCGCGCCAGGCCAGATAGGCCGGCACGAGCGAAGCCTGCCAGTCATTGGCATGGATCAGGTCTGCTGCCCAATTCTTGTCCAGGTTGCCCGTCGCAAGTTCAGCGGCTGCCGACGCCAAGCGCGCAAAACGGATGTCGTTGTCGGGCCAGTCGCGCCCGGTTTCGTCGCCATAGGGATTGCCGGGACGGTCGTAGAGCTGCGAGCAGAGCAGCACATAGACCGGTAGGCCGTCGCGCGTCGCGGCCCGGCCCAGCGTGCAGGCCGGCATCTCCGCCAACGCCGGACAGCGGCCAACGATCTGAATATGCGTGAGTTGTTCGATGATGTCGCGATAGCCGGGCAGCATGATCCGGATATCGGCGAAGGGGCGCAGCGCTCTCGGGAGTGCAGCAGAAACGGCGCCGAGTCCGCCGACGCGGACAAAATCGTCCATCTCTGTCGTGACGAATAAGACCCTCAAGAACAGCTGCCCTCTTCCGAGCCCGTTTGCTGCTATGCAAGATCGGGTCCAGTTGCCCTCGGAATTCCAAGCCCGCCCCTGGAAGCTGCCGTTCGGGTAAAGACTTTCCTACCGGGCCGCTGCCATCTAGGGTCGGCGCATCAACAGGCAAGAACGCGCGTGGTTCCTAAAGGGGGACTCCGGGGATGCAGCTAGCAGACAAGCATGAGGGGACGACGACAAAGGCCTTTGCCGGCCTGCGGGTGCTGGATTTTTCGACCACCATCGCCGGTCCCCATTGCGCGCGGATGCTCGCCGACATGGGCGCCGAAGTCATCAAGATCGAGCCCGACGGCGGCGAGACGATGCGGACGCGCCCGCCGGTGCGCAACGGCTGTAGCACCGTGTTCGGCCAGCTCAATGTCGGCAAGAAAAGTGTGGTGCTCGACCTGAAGTCGGAGGAGGGCAAAGAGGCGGTGCGGCGCCTCGTCGCCACCGCCGACATCCTGGTCGAGAATTTCCGACCCGGCGTGATGCGCCGCCTGAGGCTCGATTACGATACGCTCCGCCCGTTCAATCCGAGGCTGATCTACTGCTCCATCTCGGGCTACGGGCAGACCGGCCCGTCGGCGGAGTTGCCAGCCTATGCGCCGGTGATCCACGCAGCATCCGGCTACGACATGGCGCATCTCGCCTACCAGCCCGGCCGCAACCGCCCCGATTATTGCGGCATCTATCATGCCGACGTCGTCACCGGAACCTATGGCTTCGGCGCGATTGCGTCGGCGCTATACCAGCGCATCCTCACGGGCGTTGGCCAGCACATCGACGTCTCGATGCTGGAGTCGATGCTGACGCTCACGGTGATAGAGCTGCAGAGCTCGCAATTCGAGGTGAAGCCGCCGCCGCGTCCGATGTTCGGTCCGACCGAGACGGCCGATGGCTACGTCATGATCACCATCGCGAGCGAGAAGACCTTTCAGTCTTTGATGAAGGTGATCGGCCGGCGGGACTGGATTTCCGATTCCCGCTTCTGCACCTATGGCGTGCGGCGCGACAACTGGGCTGACCTGATGGACGGCGTCGAAGCCTGGTCGCGGCAGATCACGACGGAGCAATGTCTCACAGAGCTCGGCGCCGAGGGCGTGCCGGCCTCGGCCTATCGCACCGTCGCCGAGGCGTTGTGCGATCCGCAGCTCATGCATCGCCAGGCGCTGTCGGACGTGGAAGACGAGGGTGGCTCCTTCCAGGTGCTCAATCTGCCGTTCCGGATGTCGGGCGCGGACACGACGCCTGGCAAGCGCATCGCAGCGCTGGGCGAGCACACGGACGCTCTGCTGGAGGCAATCGCTCGCGCGAAGAGTTAATTCCGTCAGGCAAAACGTGAGCGAAGGCCGCGCACTTTCGCATCGTCAAGTGAAGTCTGCGTCGTAGCAGCTTGCACGCGTTCCTCTTGCCGAGGGCAGCGATTCTCGCCAATCTCGCCTGACGTCACGAGCGATCCGAAACATCGGACGAAGATCTCGGGAGGGAACAATGACGTACGCAGTTGCCGCGGCGCGCAGCCTCGCGCCGATTTTCCTTGTCACGGCATTCGCCATTGTTCCGCTGGTGCAGCCCGCGCTCGCGCAAAAATCCGGCGGTAGCATCACGATGGGCCAGGAGCTGGATATTCCAGGCTTCGATCCGCTCAAGGTCGGCGTCTACGACACCTCGACCTTCACCGCAGCGGCGGCGATCTTCGACACGCTGACAACGCTCGACGACAAGGGCGAGGCCGCGCCAAAGCTCGCTGTGTCCTGGACCCATTCCGAAGACTACAAGAGCTGGACCTTCAAGCTGCGCCAGGGCGTGAAGTTCCACGACGGCACGCCGTTCAACGCGCAGGCCTTCAAGGAAAACTTCGACCGGCAGAAGGATCCCGCCAACAAGTGCCGCTGCGCCTTCTACATCACCAACGTCAAGGAGGTGCTGGCGCCTGACGAATACACCATCGTCTATAACCTCACCGATCCTTCCGTGAATCTGCCGGCGGTGATCAGCATCCAGAGTCAGAACAACGTCGTGCATTCGCCGACCGCGTGGAAAACCAAGGGCGACGACTATAACCGCAATCCCGTCGGCACCGGTCCCTACATCCTGAAATCATGGACTGCGGGCGATCGCATGGTGCTGGAGAAGAACCCGGACTACTGGAACAAGGGCCATCCCTATCTCGATCGCATCATCCTGAAGCCGCTGCCGGATGCGCAGTCGCGGTTCGCCTCGCTGCAATCGGGCGAAGCCGACATCATCTGGGACGACGAGTACGACGCCGACAACATCATGAAGGCGCAGAAGGACCCCAAGCTGACCGTGCACACCTACAAGGGGTCGGGCGCGCAGGTCTCCGCCTTCAATACCAAGGCCGCTCCCTTCGACGACGTCCGCGTGCGGCAGGCGCTGGTGATGGCGATCGACCGGCCGAAGATGTCGCAGGCGATCAGCAACGGCCTGAGCCGGCCGGCGAGTAACCCTTACGGCGACGGCTCCTGGGTGAAATGCAAGGATGACGGCGCGCTGCCTTTCGACGTCGAGAAGGCCAAGGCGCTGCTCAAGGACTACGGTAAGCCCGTCGAGTTCAAGATGTTGGCCACTGCGACGCCGCGCGGCCGCATGATCGGCCAGGTGCTCCAGCAATTCTGGAAACGGGTCGGCGCCAATATGGAGATCGAACAGGTCGACCAGGCGACCATCCCACCGCGCGCCTTCATGCGTCAATTCCAGTTGACGCCGTGGCGCATCGTCGACCTCGCCGATCCCGATCCGCAGATGTACGCAAACTTCCACAGCGGCAGCCCGCTCGCGCTCGCCAATTTTTCCGATCCGGAGCTGGACCGGCTGCTCGACCATGCGCGCGTCACCGCAGATACCGATAAGCGCATCGAGGACTATTGCGCGATCAGCCGTCTGATCAACAAGGAGGCGATCTGGTTCTGGACCTTCCAGAACACCTATTACGCGCTCTCGAGCGCAAAGCTGAAAGGCTTTCCAAAAATCTATAATGGCGTGATCGACGTTTCGGACACCTGGCTGGACTGAGCGCAAATGCTCGCCTTCGTCATTCGGCGCCTCGTTCATCTCCTGCCGGTCCTGGCTGCCGTCTCGCTGCTCACTTTCCTGATCGCCTCGCTTCTGCCTGGCGATCTCGCTTACGTCATCCTTGGTGACCAGGCGACGCCGGAGAAGGTCGCAGCGCTTCGCCATGACATGGGGCTCGATCAGCCGCTGTGGTGGCGATATCTGAGCTGGCTCGGCCACGTGCTTCAGGGCGATCTTGGCCGCTCCTTCCGCACCGGGCAGACGGTGCTCCAGGCGGTCGCCGAGCGGGTGCCGGTCTCGATCGAGCTGATGCTGCTCGCCGAATTTCTGGGACTGTTGATCGGTGTGCCGCTTGCGATCGTCTGCGCCGCGCGCGCCGGCGGCCCGTTCGACCGTTTCATGACCGGCGGCGCGTTCGCCATGCTGTCGTTACCGTCGTTCCTGTTGGCGATCCTCCTGATCTACCTGTTCGCGGTGGAGCTGCACTGGCTGCCGGCGACCGGCTACGTGCCGTTCACCGAGGACCCGCTCGCCAATCTGCGTTTCTTCGTTCTGCCGGCGCTGACGCTGGCGCTCGCCGAATGGCCGGGCATCATGCGCGTGCTGCGCTCAGACATGATCGCCACATTGCAGGAGGACTACATCGCGCTCGCCAAGGCCAAAGGCCTGAAGCCGTCGCGTATCCTGTTCGTGCATGCGCTAAAGCCCTCGTCGCTGACGCTGGTGACCGTGACCGGCATCAATATCGGCCGCCTGATCGGCGGCACGCTGATCGTGGAATCGATCTTTGCGCTGCCGGGCTTGGGTCGGCTCCTGGTCGGCGCGATCTATACCCGGGACCTCATCATCCTCCAGGGCGTGGTGCTGCTGGTCGCATCCGGCTTCGTCATCGTGAACTTCATCGTCGACATGCTCTACGCCGTCCTCGATCCAAGGATCCGCCATGGCTACGCTTGAGCTCTCGCTCCGGGATGAGGCAGCGTCCGAGCCGGTGCGCCCCAAGCGACGACTCGGCCTGTTGTTCTGGCTGGCGATCGCTTGGCTTGCCCTGGTCTTTGCGCTCGCGATCCTGGCGCCGCTGTTGCCGCTGCAAAGCCCCGTGGACATGGACATGCTGGAACGCAGAGCCGCGTTCTCGGCCGAGCACTGGCTCGGAACCGACGGCCTCGGCCGCGACGAGCTCGCGCGTCTGGTCTTCGGCGCACGCGTCTCGCTGACGGTCGGGCTGTTTGCGCCGATGATCGGCCTCACCGTCGGCGGCGCGCTCGGCCTGCTCGCCGGTTACTTCCGCGGCCGCTTCGAGACGCTGGTGGTCGGCAGCATGGACGTGCTGCTCGCCTTTCCGCCGCTGGTCTTTGCGCTCGCGGTGACCGCCTATCTCGGCCAGTCGATCCCCAATCTCACCTTCATCCTGGGTGTGCTCGGCATTCCCGCCTTCATGCGGGTGGCGCGTGCCTCCACGCTAACGCTGGCGCGCCGCGAATTCGTGATCGCCGCCGAGGCGCTCGGCGCCACGCATGCGCGCATCCTGCTGCGGGAGCTGTTGCCCAACGTCATCCTGCCACTGCTCGCGTTCTTCCTGCTCGCCGTCGCCGTGACCATCGTGGTCGAGGGCGCGCTGTCGTTCCTGGGATTAGGCGTGCCGCCGCCAATGGCGAGCTGGGGCAGCATGATCGGGGAGGGGCGCGAAAGTCTCGATATCGCGCCGCGGCTCGCCTTCCTGCCGGCAACCGCGCTGTTCCTCACCGTGCTGGCCTTCAACCTGGTCGGCGACACCCTGCGGGCACTCACGGACCCGCGTCAGGGGGCGCTGTGAGCGTGCCGTTATTGTCGATCGAGGACGTTGCGGTCGAGCTGCCGACACCACGCGGCAATTTGCGTGCGGTGGATCATGTCAATCTTGCGCTGGAGGCGGGCCGCACGCTTGGTATTGTCGGCGAGTCCGGTTGCGGCAAGACCATGCTGTCGCGCGCCATCCTCCAGCTCCTGCCGAAGAAGGCGAAGCTCACCGGGCGCGTCATGTTCGACGGCCAGGATCTGGTGCGGCTCGATGCGGAGAGCTTGCGGCGGCTGCGCGGGCGCGACGTCGCGGTCGTGTTCCAGGATCCGATGACCTCGCTCAACCCTGTGCTGACCATCGGCACGCAACTGATGGAGACGATCCAGGAGCACCTCGAGCTTGATTCGCCGGCCGCGCGAAAGCGCAGCATCGAGTTGCTCGCGGCCGTCGGCATCCCGGCGCCGGAGCAGCGGCTCGCGCAATATCCGCATCAATGCTCCGGTGGCATGCGCCAGCGCATCGCGATTGCCATCGCGCTGTCCTGCGAGCCAAAACTCCTGATCGCTGACGAGCCGACGACGGCGCTGGACGTGACCATCCAGGCGCAGATCCTCGATCTCCTGGCGCGCGAGCAGCGCCGCCGCCACATGGCGATGATTCTGATCACCCATGATCTCGGTGTCGTCGCAGGCCGTGCCGACGAGGTTGCAGTGATGTATGCGGGCAGGGTTGTCGAGCGCGCGCCGACGCCTGCGCTCTTCAAGCGGATGCACATGCCCTATACCGAGGCGCTGCTGGCCGCGATCCCGAAGCTCGAAACCGCGCCGCATACGCCGCTGCCGGCGATCTCCGGCCGCCCGCCCGATCCGACCCGGCCGTTGCCGGGCTGCTCCTTCGCGCCGCGCTGCCGCTATGCCGCCGGCCGCTGCCACCAGGCGAAGCCGGAACTGACAGGCGCCGAAATGCCTGGACACTTCTACGCCTGCTTCCATCCGATCCAGATGGCCGAAGGTCTTGACGCATGATGCAGGTCGCCAACCGCGCGCAGTCCGACGAGCCGCTGCTGAAAGTGGACAATCTGGTCGTCGAATATGGCCTCGGCAACAAGACCGTGCATGCGGTCTCCGGCGTCAGCCTCGAGGTCGCGCGCGGCGAGACGGTGGGGCTGGTCGGCGAATCCGGCTGCGGCAAGTCGACGCTTGGGCGCGCGGTGCTGCAACTGCGCCGCGCAACGTCCGGCCGCGTGCTGTTCGACGGCGAGGACCTGACGGCCATGCAGGGCGAGCCGCTGCGCAAGATGCGGCGTCGCGTCCAGCTTATCTTCCAGGATCCGATCGCCTCGCTCAATCCGCGCCGGCGCATCGGCGACATCGTCGCAGAGCCGCTGATCATAGCCGGCATCAAGGATGCGGAGAAGCGCAGGCAGCTCGTCCACGAGGTCCTGGCCGCGGTCGGCCTCGATCCCGATCTCGTGGTCGGCCGCCTGCCGCATGAATTCTCCGGCGGGCAGTGCCAGCGCATCTCGATTGCGCGGTCGCTGGTGCTCAATCCCGAATTCATCGTTTGCGACGAACCTGTCTCGGCGCTCGACGTCTCGATCCGCGCGCAGATCCTCAATCTGCTGGAGGAGATGAAGGCGCGGTTCGGCCTCACGCTGCTGTTCATCGCGCACGATCTGGCGGTGGTCAAAGCCGTCAGCGACCGGGTCGCCGTGATGTATCTCGGACGCCTCTGCGAGGTCGGACCATCAGAGCAATTGTTCGCAAAGCCCGCGCATCCCTACACAGCACTGCTGCTTGCGGCCATTCCGGTTCCCGATCCCGACGTGCGGCCAGCGGAAAGCGTCGCCGCGGGTGAGCCGCCATCGCCGATCGCGCCGCCGTCCGGTTGCCGCTTCCGCACCCGCTGTCCGCGCGCGGATCAGCGATGCGCAGCGGAGATGCCGGAGCTGCGCGAGGTCGCGCCGGGCCAGCTCGCG
Source organism: Bradyrhizobium sp. UFLA05-89 (assembly GCF_059803475.1). Classification (NCBI taxonomy): domain Bacteria; kingdom Pseudomonadati; phylum Pseudomonadota; class Alphaproteobacteria; order Hyphomicrobiales; family Nitrobacteraceae; genus Bradyrhizobium; species Bradyrhizobium sp. UFLA05-89. The sequence continues at coordinate 110,359 of NZ_JBANBA010000001.1, forward strand.
GCTTGCCATCATCCGTTGACGTAACCTCGCGACGGCGCCGTTTGTTTTGCAACGCCGGACATGGCATGGTGACGCTCGAAACAAGAAGTGGGCGGGAGATACGCCATGAAGAGCTTCAAGGTCGCCGATTTCAAAGCGCCGTTGAAGGAATTCGATGAGCCGACGCCGCAGCCCTCGGGCACGCAGGTGCTGATCAAGGTAAAGGCGGCCGGCGTCTGCCATAGCGACCTGCACATCTGGGAAGGCGGCTATGATCTCGGTCATGGCCGCAAGCCGTTGTCGTTGAAGGACCGCGGCATCGCGTTGCCCTTGACGATGGGCCATGAGACCGTCGGAGAGATCCTGGCCTTTGGTCCCGACGTGAAGCCGTCAGATCAGGGGGACCTGAACAAGGGCGATGTTGGTCTCGTCTATCCCTGGATCGGCTGCGGCAAATGCGCGACGTGTCTTTCCGGTGACGAGAACATGTGCCTGACGCCGCGCTCGATCGGCGTCTATTGCGACGGCGGCTATGCCGATCACATGCTGGTTCCGCATCCGCGTTACCTTCTCGATCTCAGGGGACTCGATCCAGCGACCACCGCGCCCTACGCCTGCTCGGGCGTTACCACCTACAGCGCGCTGAAGAAGGTCGAGCAGTATTTCGACACGCCGATCGTGATGTTCGGCGCCGGCGGCCTCGGCCTGATGGCGCTGTCGCTGCTCAAGGCGATGGGCGGCAAGGGCGCGATCATGGTCGATATCGATGCGAAGAAGCGCGAGGCGGCCGAGAAGGTCGGCGCGCTCGCCACCGTCGATCCCAAGGCGCCGGACGCGTTGGAGCAGCTCGCCAGGAAGGCTGGCGGCCCGATCCGGGCGGTGATCGATCTCGTCGGCAACGCCGCCACTACGCAGCTCGGCTTCGACTGCCTGACCAAGGGCGGCAGGCTCGTCATCGTCGGCCTGTTCGGCGGCGGCGCCACCTGGGCGCTGCCGCTGATCCCGATCAAGGCGGTGACGATCCAGGGCAGCTATGTCGGCAATTTGCGCGAGACGCAGGAATTGCTCGACCTTGTTCGGTCAAGGAAAGTGCCGCCGATCCCGGTGACGCCATTGCCGCTCGACAAGGCCAACGACGCGCTCGTGCAATTGCAGCAGGGTGCGGTGGTTGGACGCACGGTGCTGACGCCTTGACGCCCGCTGTTTGTTGCTCGTCATGGCCGGGCTTGACCTGGCCATCCACGTCCGGCCAAGGAAACGGCATAGAAACGTGGATGCCCGGGACAAGCCCGGGCATGACGATGAGAGAGTAGGAACGTCCCATGTCCGCAAACAACGCCTTCCACATTGCCGTGCTCGCCGGTGACGGCATCGGTCCCGAAGTCATGGCGCCGGCCCTGGAGGTGCTGCGCAAGGTCGGCGAGAAGGCAGGGCTCGGCTTCCGCTTCACCGAGGCGCCGGCCGGCGCCAACAATTATCTCGCCACCGGCAAGTCGATGCCGGATTCGACGGTCCGGCTGTGCGAGGAGGCGGACGCCATCCTGCTCGGGGCCTGCGGCCTGCCGTCGGTGCGCTATCCCGATAACACCGAGATCATGCCGCAGGTCGAGTTGCGCTTTCACTTCGATCTCTATGCCGGCGTGCGGCCGGCGCGCCTGATCCCGGGCGTGCCGAGCCCGATTGTCGGCGCAGATGCGCGCGGCATCGATCTCGTCGTCATCCGTGAGTCCACCGAGGGTCTGTTTGCGTCGATGGGAAAGGGCATCGTCACGCATGAGGACGCACGCGAGACGCTGGTCATCACGCGCAAGACGTCAGAGCGTCTGTTCGAATTCTCCTTCCGGCTCGCCGAACGACGCAAGGCGCGGGGCAAGCCGGGCGAGCTGACGTGCGTCGACAAGGCGAACGTGTTCAAGGCGTTTGCCTTCTTCCGCGACATGTTCGACGAGGCGGCCAAGCGCCACCCCGCAGTGAAGGCGGACCGCCTCTATGTCGATGCCTGCTCGGCGATGCTGGTGAAGCGACCCTGGGATTTCGACGTCATGGTGATGGAGAACATGTTCGGCGACATCCTCTCCGACCTCACCGCCGGCCTGATCGGCGGCATGGGAATGGCGCCGTCGGCCGACATCGGCGACAAGTATGCCGTATTCCAGCCCTGCCACGGCACAGCGCCGGACATCATGGGGCAGGGCAAGGCCAATCCCACGGGCATGATCCTGTCGGCGGCGATGATGCTCGACTGGCTCGCCGACAAGCACGGTTTGGAAAGCGCCACGGAGGCCGGCGAACAGATCGAGCGCGCGGTCGACAAGGTCTATGCGAGCGGCATCAAGCCGATCGAGTTCGGCGGCAATAACGGTACCGCCGCCATCGCGAAAGCGGTGCTTGCGGCGTTGTGAGTGCTCGGCCTTCATGGTTCGAGACGCCCGCTTTGGCGGGCTCCTCACCATGAGGGTCTAAACTCGCCGCGAAACAAGACCTCATCCTGAGGAGCCCGCGAAGCGGGCGTCTCGAAGGATGGGCCGCAAGTTTCATGTGTCCTAATTGAGCATCAAGTTCTATTGTGTCCATGTCCTAGTTCTCCTCCGAGCGTAACATGGTCGATGAGGCGTACAAAGTAGTCGCGACAGGGACTTGGCTCTATGATGGGGCAGTCCCGCGACGAATAGAAATTGTTGCCAAGCCAGCCCGCTTTGCATCTTCGCGATACGATGAAGACGATCGATTGGACGAGAATGCCCCCATCCCGAAAACTTCGGATGGCTGCGTCTATAGTTGCCGACCGGGCGGCGGAGAAGGTCTCACTCTTGACGACGCGAAGGCCTGGGCGGACGCTCAGCCGTGGGGCCCGGTGATGTGGGCACCTTCGTAGGGAAGCCTCCTTCGGCGATGTGCGTAGGGCTGTCTCAGTGGTGGCATCGCGGACGCTTGTTTAGATCAGCGAATGCAAAGCCTTGACTGCGGCCTCCCGGCTCTCCACAGGAACGAACAAATTTACCGAATGGGGGGAAAGAACATACTTGTCGACGATGATTCCGTGCTGTTGCAGAATCTGAATCGCCTTGAATGGCAAAGCTGAAGAAACGGCGCCGAAGCAAGTGAGGCTCACCGAGCTTAAGGTCTCACGATGTTTACGTAAGTCGTTGCTCTGCTCGAGCGTGCGCAGCAAAGTGTCGAGCGATTCCGAATCGCTAGACAGCATAATGCGCGTTTTTCCGGCGGCGAAAGCCGAGGCGAGGAGTTGTGGCCAAGACAAGTCGTGTTCTTTGAGATGCTGGGCGAATTTCTCAAAGCCCTGATTGAGATCCATCGAGTCGATCTCTACATGTTCGATGCGTGCCATCGAGTTGACTGCCAGGGCTTTTCCCGTTTCCATTCCGACAACCTCTTTGATCACTTGCGTGCTGTATTCGGCGCCGCCCCATTTTTTCAGACTCAATACCACGTTTTGGCTTTGTGCCAGCTCTACGCTACGAAAATGCAGAACTTTGGCGCCCCAAAAGCACATTTCGGATAGACACCCGAAATCCAGCTGACGCAATGGCGCTGCATTCGGCACGATGCGTGGATCGGCCGAGCAAACTCCATCGACCTCCTTGATAATTTCGCAGCACTCGGCCTTTAGCGCCGCGGCCATGGCGACCGCAGTGGTGTCACTGCCGCCGCGACCTAGCGTGGTGATCTCTTTTGTCACCGGATTCACGCCCTGAAAGCCCGCCAGAACCACGATACGTCCGCGACCGAGTTCCTCGAGCACGCGATTGGGCCGCACATCTAAAATGCGCGCGGAGGAATGGGATTCGTCGGTCATCACTCCGGCCTGACTGCCGGTGAAGCTAATGGCCGGCACACCGAGGTCGGACAGTGCCATGCTCATTAAGGACATGCTGATGCGCTCGCCGGTCGTTAGCAACATATCCAGTTCACGGCGGTTGGGATGCGGGCTTACCTGATAAGCCATCCTTATCAAGTCGTCGGTGGCCTTACCCATCGCTGAAACGATCGCCACGACGCGATAACCACGGCTGCGCAAATCGGCCAAGCTACCTGCAACCGCACGGATCTTTGCCGGTGTTTCAAGACAAACGCCGCCGAATTTCTGCACGATGATGGGATTGTTGAGCATGCCGGTTGCACACAATAACGAGGCAGGATGCCGACGGGTCATCTAGGCCCTCACCGGATCATAGCACATCCCGATTGGCAGGAGAGCACTGGCCCGGGGCGACATAGTCAAATGCGCGGTTCGGAAAGGCCGCTCGACTGCTGCGGGCGCACAGGCGCCGCGTCGCCTGCGTTTAATTTCAAGAGTTGGATCAAACGCAACCGTCTTCCTGCGTCGGCCCCCCGGGCAACATGGAGAACGTTCATGACGGCGGCATCTGATCCCTCTCGTGCCCAATAGGAACGACTTTCTTCCTGTGCCGTTACGGCGGCGAGGAGGAGTGCCAATGGATGATGACGACAAGAAGCCGCCGAGCGAGCAAGAGAATACAGAGCTCACGGAGGTGGCGCGGAAGATCGTGGAAGAATACGCTGAATCGCAACGTCAGATCGCGGAAAGGCTCCGCAAGAAGATGAACTGATGTGAGCTTTCAGGAGGTTGTCGACCTGGCCTCCGTCCAACTCGCTTCAATTGGGCAGGCTTCGCCCTAATGAGTCGCGTCCTAGTCAGGGCGCTTTGACAAGAAAAAGGGGCCCATTGGCCCCTTCATCATTCACCAGCGGCGCCAGTGACGGTGACCCCAGCCCCATGGGCGAGGTCCGAAGCGGCGCGGACCATAAAAGCCGTAGGCGTGATAATAGTTCGGGCGCCACCAACAGCGACCCCAGGCATTACACACCATGCGCACCTGATCGACATTGGCGGCCGGGCCGCTGGCGATACGATCGGCCTGCGGAATGCCATTTGGCATTGCCGCCAGAGCCTGCCCTGACGCGAGCGCGACACCGCCCATGGCCGCCAGGCCAAGTACAGCAAACCTGAGTTTCATCACAATCTCCCTCGTTGGTGCCGAGAGAACCGTCGTGCCATCAGTTGGTTGCAATATGCGAGCGGGCTCGACAGGAATTTAATCTTCCTGAATATCGGTTCACTCTGATGTGCGAGCGGTTCCAAATTGCGGCTAGACTTAGCCCTACGTCTCATACGCGCGCGGTCATTCCCCGCGAATGCGGGGAATCGAGTATTCCAGCGACGTCGAGATTCATCACATCTGCTGCGGCGTACTGGATCGCCCGATCGAGTCGGGCGATGACGCCGTGATTGTGACGCTCACTGGTATCCACGTCGTCATTGCTGTTGCGAGCGCAGCGAAGCAATCCAGAATCCTCCCGCGAAATCAGACTGGATGCTTCGCTGTGCTCGCAACGACGGAGGTTGTAGAGCGAGCGCGAGTCCAATTCGCCCGGCGCTAGCGGCGGCTCAATCCGATCAAAGAGGCAGTCGTCACCGCCCCCGGAACTGCGGCTTGCGCTTTTCCATGAAGGCCCGGCGGCCCTCGCGAAAATCTTCGCTGTCCATGCAGGCGGTACCGACCTGCTTGATCGCGTCCATGTCGCGCTGGCTTTCGTCCTTCAGCACCTCTGCGATAGTGATCTTGGCGGCCTTGATTGCGAGTGGCGCATTCTCGGAAATCGTCTTGGCGGTCGCCATGGTCTCGCCCCAGAGCTCATCGTCGGGGATCACGCGCTCCACGAGCCCGATCCGCAGCGCTTCCGCCGCGTCGATCCGCATGCCCGCGTACATCAGCAGTCGCGCCCAGGACGGACCGACCAGCGAGACGAGGTGGCGCAAGCCGTCATAGCCATAGGCGATGCCGAGCCTTGCCGCGGGGATTCCGAACTGGCTGCTTGCCGCGGCGATGCGGATATCGGCGAGCATTGCGACCTGCATGCCGCCGCCGAGGCAGAATCCCTGGATGCAGGCGATCGTCGGCTTGGGGTAGCCGGCGAGCAACGCCCGCTGCGCGGCGCTGCGCTTGGCGTAGTCCTCGGAGGCGGCCGCGTTGTGGCGCTGCTCCTCGAACTGGCTGATATCGGCTCCCGATACGAAAGCCTTGCCGCCGGCGCCGCGCAGGATCACCATGCGCACCGCCTCGTCGTCGCGCAAGCTCGTCAGCGCCTGGCCAAATCCCTCCCACATCTCCAGCGACATCGCATTGCGCTTGTCGGGATTGTTGAAGGTGACCACGCCGACGCCGTCGGCGGACGATTTGAGGATCTTGCCGTCGGCGAAGGAAGTGTCCGTCTGGAAGACGTCTGGCATCGCGCACCTGCTCGCGTTGGGGATGGCAATGTGCGGCAGGCGCTGCGGCGAGGTCAACCGTGCCGCGCCCATTCCTGAGCGGACCACGGTTGTCTTTTTGCAGGTTGCGCGATGATCGACTATTACCCCTGATTTGCCCGACGCGTCAAGCGAATTTCGCTAAATCAGTAGTCAATCGTCGACCGTCTCGCTACTTTGCATGGGGTTGTTTTGCGGATTTTGGTTGAGCGGCCGTGCGGCGCCTACTGCGCCATATGCGCGGTCAGCGGATGATTGGCGGCATTGCTGAAGAACGCGGTCTCCTCGGCCGTGGCCTCCAGGAGCTGTTCGTCCTGGTTGTAGACGTCGTTGCGGAACTGGATGGTCTGGTCCTTGGTCATCCACGCCGTCAGATAGATCCAGGCCACCGGGAATTTCTTCGCCATGGCGACCTCGAGATGCTGTCCGGTGGCAATTTCCGCGTCGATCGCGGCGCGATTCCACTTCGGCTGGTCCTTCAGCAGCCAGGCCGCGAGATCGCGGACATTGTCGACGCGCGAGCAGCCGTGGGAATCGAAGCGGTAGTCGTCACTGAACAGATTGCGCTGGTTGGTGTCGTGCATGTAGACCGAATAGGAGTTCGGCATGTCGATCTTGACCGCGCCTAGCGCATTGAACGTGCCGTTCTGCTGGCGCACGGTGAAGTTCGGCGTGTGCGTGCCCGACCAGTCGACCGAATGCGGATCGATCGGATTGTCGTGGCCGTCGAGCACTTCCATGTGCATGCGCGACAAATAGGTCGGATCCTTGCGCATATGCGCGGAGATTTCGGTCTTGGCGATCGAGGATGGCACGGTCCAGGTCGGGTTGAGCACGACGCCGGTGATCTCGGCCGTCAGTGTCGGCGACGGCTTCTCTGTCTTTCCGACGATCACGCGATAGCGCCGCACCACGACGTCGTTCTCGACGGCCTCGGCAAAGGCCGCGGGGATGTTGACCACGACGTAGCGTTGCCCGAAGCCGAAGTTGGTGTTCTGGAGCCGCTCCAGCGAGGCCTCGAGCTGCCGGATGCGCTTTTGCACCGGGACGTTCATTGCAGCGATCGTGCGCGGCGTCACCGTTCCAGTCGGGGCGAGACCATGGCGTGCCTGGAAGCGCTTGACGGCTTCGGCCAGCGTCTCGTCGAAGGCGCCGCTTGCCTTGTCGCCGGCGAGATCGCCGGAGGCGATCAGGCGCTTGCGCAGCAACTCGTCATTGGGTCCCTGCGTGCCAGCCGCGAATTTCGCGTCCGCAGGGAGTGTGGGCCAGCCGCCGCGCACGGCGAGGTCGGAGTAGCTCAGTGCGGCGTCCTTGATCCGCTGGGCCGAGCCTTCGTCGAAGGTCGGCTCATGCGACAGCGCAAGCGCGGCGGCCGAGCGTGACTCCGCCGTCGAGGCAGGTGTTGTAGCTGGCTTCGACGTTGCCGTGTGGGCCGGATTGGCCGTCGCGGGCGTCGTGCCGGCCGGCGCTGCGGTGGCAGGCTTGGCGGGGCCGGGCTGGCCGGTGGTTTCGGTTTGCGCAAGGGCCGAGGCGCTCGCGAGCAGGCCAACCGCAACGACGATGGCTTGGCGCTTCAACATGTTTCTGATCTTCCCTTGGAAAAACGAGGCCCGGGCGGGCGCTCGCATGATGGTCTTCTTGCAGCAGTGCCGCGGGCGCGGCTTTCGGCGATTCGCGAGGCGGCGGCAGGCTAGGGCATGGGCCTTGCTGTCGGATTAAACGCAGGCGTCCCGGCCCATCCGCCCTCGATTTGGTCGTTCGACGGCCCGGATCGGTTCGTGAAAAGTGACGGAAAGTGACGAAGAGCCGTAGGGCCCGTCGAGGGAGGCCCAAAAAAGCAAAAGCCGCGCGTCAGGCGCGCGGCGAAGTCCCGTCCAATCCAGCCGCGCCCCCGCGACGCGGCGGATCGAACATCGAATCCGATGGACGGCCGACTGTCCGGCCGTCGATCGCTCAGCTTTCGTTGGCCGCGATCGATTCCATCAGCGAAACGAGCTGACGCTGTACTGTCTGGTCCTTGATCTTGCTGTAGGCGCGCAGCAGCCGGAGGCTGAAGGCGCTGTCGAGGAAAAGCAGGCTCTCGACTTCGCGAGCCTTGTTGTCGCCGTCGTAGAAGAAGGTCACGGGCACGTCGAGCGCCGAAGCGATCTGCTGCAGACGGGCCGCGCCGACACGATTGACGCCCTTTTCGTACTTCTGGACCTGCTGGAAGCTGACGCCCAGCTTCTCGCCAAGCTCAGCCTGCGAGATTTTCATCTCGACCCGCCGCAATCTGATCCGTTTGCCAAGCTCAATGTCCGGCTTGCCGGCACTGCGCTGCTTCATTCTCTTCGCCGCTGTTTTCATACTTTTTCTCACCGTTCTTCGGTTGAAAATCCCCCGAAGAGTTGGGTCAGGGGTTCGCCCATGTACACTTCCTTGAATTCGCGCGGATGCACGAATTCATCCTTGAACCACGGGAAGCGAGCCGGATTGAAGGCTTCGATCAGCCAGTCAATCATGTGCCGCACCCTTGGAATCCGGCCGCTACCGGGATGGTAGGACAACCAGATATCCAGCGGTCGGTTCAACGCGACCTCCAGTGGCATCAACTTCCCGCCAAGCGCGATGGCATAGCTCGGGAATACGCCGATTCCGGCGCCGTTCGCGACAGCCCAGTAGTTGGCGCTTGAGACGTTGGTCTTCATGACCAGAAGGTCACGCTCCGCAACGCCCGGGAAGAAGCTCTCGAACGTTTCCTTGGCGGCGATCTGGTCGGCGAATTGCAGCACCAGGCGGTGCTTGACCAATTCGTGAGCCGTAAGCGGCGCGCCATGTTTCTCAATGTATCTTTCGGCCGCCCAGAACATCAGATGCATGCGGCCGAGCCGCACCAGCTTGATGTCGAGCGCTGAGGGACGCGACAGATGGATGGCGACGTCGGCCTCGTGCCGGGAGACATCGGCAGAGCGCATCGCGCAGTGCAGGTCGACAAGGATTTTCGGATAGCTCTGCTGGAATTCGACCAGCCGCGGCGCCAGCCAGAAAGTGCCGAGTCCCTCGGTGACGGCGACCCGCACCTCGCCGGACGTGCCGGCGAGCGTATCGCTGGCGCGCAGCACGTCGAAGGTCGCGGCCTCCATCCGCTCCACGGCCGAGACCACCATCGCTCCTTCATCCGTCAACCGGGTGCCATGCACGTCCCGGGTGAACAGGGTGGCGCCGATCTGGCGCTCGAAATCGTCGATCTTCCGACGGACGGCATTAATGGAGAGCGAAAGGCGCTCAGCAGCGGAGCGGAAGCTGCCACAGCGCACGACCTCAAGGAATATCCTGGCCGCGTCCCAATCCGAGAGGCCGCCGAGGAGTGCTTTTTGGCGTTCTTCCAGAGGAACGCCCCTTTCCGCCGTGAGGTGCATACAAGTCCTTTCAGCTGGCTAAACTGGCAGAATCTTGGGCAAACCACAACCACGGCGGGTTGCGGGGGTGGCTAGTTTTGAGGCCATACTTACCGCGTCGTGGGTGGTATTAGAGTGCGCCAGGGACTGGGAATCGGACGGTCGATCGTCCGGATGAGGGGTATCGCGTGCGTTCAGTTGCGAGCCTTGAGAGCACTGCGCGGATATCGGGCTCTCCGAAATCGGAGGGCGCGGGTCGCAGGTCCGGCTTCGCGCCCATCTTCCGGCTGGCTACTGCGGAATCATCATTGCCGACAAATTCAATCATGCTGACGCGCCGTGCTCGGGCGATCACGCAACGCTTTTCTTGCAATGGAACTGCGATTTTCGAGCCTGGACGCGCTGAAATCGTGTTCGAAGGCTTGGATTCGTCGTGCTATCTTCGCGCGCAACTACGGGCCGCGGGGATCGTTGCCATTCATTCTCACAGGTTGACCTAACGAAAGAACTCCGGTGTCGCATTCAGATGAACAATTGCAGTCGGTGCTCGAAACGCTCGAGGAGTGCCGTCGGGTTCTCGGTGAGAACCAGGTCCGCGAGACGGTCGAGTTGCTCTCGATCGCCATCCTCGATCTGCGCATGAAACTCAAAGGCGTCGACAATGCCGAGCTTCGGGCGTTGTGCGACGAAATGCTGCGGGGCGCTGCCAGCGAATCCGCCTCCCGTTCCAAGCAGACGCAGGACCAGCCCCGGCGTCCGCTGCTCCGCGTGGTGAAATAACCGCGCCGCCCTCTCTCGCATCCGCGAGATTTGTGAGCGTCCCGATGCCGCATCTGTGATCACAGGCGGCATCGGGAGGAGCCTTGGTTTCCAGCGCCTCTGTTGCGCATTGCCCTGCATCGGCTACACCAAGGGCCAGTTAGGCCCAAATTCCGGCGCGCTCCCCGTGCGCGCGGTGCGGGCCTTGAGATGGCCCCGACTGCATCATGCAAAATGTTTCTATCACGGCGGCGCTGCTTGCCGGCCTCGTCAGCTTCCTCTCGCCCTGCGTCCTGCCCCTGGTTCCGCCCTATCTGATCTATCTGACCGGTGCCACGATCGAGCACGTCGAGAGCGACGAGCAGCCGTCTACCTCCAGGCGCGCGGTCATGATGTCGGCGCTGCTGTTCGTGCTTGGCTTCTCGACCATCTTCATTGCGTTGGGTGCCAGCGCCTCGCTGATCGGCAGCGTGATCCGCGCCTGGTCGGCCGAGCTCTCGATTCTCGCCGGCGTCGTCATCATCGTGATGGGCCTACACTTCCTCGGTTTGACGCGCATCAACCTGTTGATGCGGGAAGGGCGGCTGCCGATCCCCAAGCCGGTCGGTCTGTGGGGCGCCTATATCATGGGGCTTGCCTTCGCTTTCGGCTGGACGCCGTGCATCGGGCCGATCCTTGCGGCCATCCTCTCGATCGCCGCGGCGGAGGCCACGGTGACCAAGGGGGCTGGCCTGCTCGCGGTCTATTCCGCCGGGCTCGGCATTCCGTTCCTGATTGCAGCGCTACTGATCGAGCAGTTCTCGGCGCTGTTCGCGCGCATGAAGGGCCACCTCGTCAATGTCGAGCGGGCCATGGGCGTGCTCATGGTGATCACCGGCATTTTCTTTCTCACGGGCGCGATCAGCAACATCAGCATCTGGCTGCTCGAGACCTTTCCGGTGCTCCAGTCGATCGGTTAGGACCGGTCAAGGCCTGAGGCCGGACAACAAGAATATCGGATGCAAAGCAGGCCCATTCGCTACCGCGGCTCGTCCAGCGCGCAGCTGATTGTGTAGACGACGCCGGGTGGCAGGAAATCCACGGTCGCTTCGCCGCCGAGCTGATCGCGCGCGCTGCGCTCGATCAGGCGGGAGCCGAAGCCACGTTGCACAGGCGCGGTCACCGGCGGTCCGCCGCTCTCGGCCCAGATCAGCCGCAGCCGCGGCTTGGGCGCAGCCGCGGTGACCTCCCAGTCCAGTGTCACCATCCCGGTCTCGTTGGATAGCGCGCCGTATTTGGCGGCGTTGGTTGCCATCTCGTGCACGATCATCGACAGCACGACGGCGAGGCGCGGCGACAGCGGCACCGCTGGTCCGTTCATCCGGATCCGGTCTGGATTGCTCAGCAGGAACGGGTCCAGTGCGCGGGCAACGACGTCCTTCAGGTCCGAGCCCTGCCACTTCTCCTGGCTGAGCAGATTGTGCGCTTCCGCGAGCGCGCCGAGGCGCCCCTCGAACTTGGTGCGCTCGTCGCGGCTTGCGCTGCGGAACGACTGCACAGCGATCGCCTGCATCAAGGCGAGGGTATTCTTGACGCGATGGTTGAGCTCTTCGATCAGCAGATCGTGCAGCATCTCGCCGCGCGCGATGGTGGCGGCCATCCGCAAGGCGAAGGCAAGCCCGGTCAGGAGGAGCACGCCGCCGATCAGGCTCGTGATCGCGATGTTGCGCCAGAGCGGCGCGACCAGCGAGCTCTCGGCGACGCCGGCAGCAACCGTCCAGCCTGTCAGCCGCGACCGCGTATAGGCAGCACTGAGCGGAATATTGTCGAGCGAGACCGCCGACAAGGACGCCTCGCCCTTGCGGAACATCTCGTCATAGAGCGAGGACGTGGCGCGCTTGCCGAACGTGTCGCCCGGGTTGGGCGCGCGTGCGAATACGATGCCCTTGCTGTCCAGCAGCGATACCGTCCAGTGCTCATCGGGCCGTTGCTTTTCGACCAGCGTCTGGAAGATATCGAGCGGTGGGCTGAAGGTGAGGGCGTAGATCACTTCGCCATCGCGCAACACGGGGACCTCGACGGTCACGACCTGGCGCTGCTTGATCGCGCCGAGGAACAGGTCGGAATATTGCGGCAGCTTGGTTGCGAAGACCTTCTCCACGATCTCGGTGTTGTTGCGGGGCGGCAGGCCGGCCGTGTCCTCCGTCACCGACGAGAACAACAGATGCCCCTTGCGGTCGGAGACCAGCACGACGCCGTCCTTGCCGTACTGCTCGAGAAAACCCGAGACGATGCGGCGAAAGCTCAGGAAGTCACCGCCGCGCAGCGCGTTGGTCAGCGCCAGCACCTGCAAGCCCCCGGTCATCCGCTGCACCTCGGCATCGAGCACCAGGCGGATGCTGCGTACCGTTTCCAGCACGCGGCGGTTCGCGTCGCTACGGTCCTGAGCGTAGTTATAAAAAACGATGCCGACGGCGAAGACGATCAAGGGCAGCATCGTCCCCATGACGAGGAGCGCGAGCCGTACGGGCAGAGTGAACTTTGACAACGCGGGCGCCCTGGTTCCGGCGCGACGCCGCCGGATCAAGCAAGAGCATACGGGCAGCCTCCGCGTTGCGCCACGGGTTTTCCGGTTTGTCGGAAAATCCCGGTCGAGCGATTTTGCGCTGCATTCCGTGTCCGCATCGGGGTGAGTTTCGCGCCGCTGCTGTCGCTCGCTGCGAGCAATGATCCCTCGGGAACATCGGCGAAGGAACGATCTGCCATTTTTTCCCGTTGTCGAATTGCCGAAACCAGCAGGTTCGACAATTGGAGGAGAGGAACAATGAAACTGAGAATCGCAACCGCGGCGGTGATGATCGCCGCCTTCGCCACGCCAGCGTTCGCTGTCGACGAGTTCTACGTCGTCCAGGACGTCAAGACGAAGAAATGCACCGTCGTCGACAGGAAGCCGACGGAATCGTCGATGACCGTCGTCGGCCCGGCCGGCACCATCTACAAGTCGCGCACCGAGGCCGAGGCTGGCATGAAGACCGTCAAGGTCTGCACGTCGAACTGAGGGAGGTCATCATGCCACCAGTCTTCATTCTCTGGGCCGTGCCCGCTGTTCTCGTGATCGGTGGCGGCATTTATCTGATTGGTCACATGCACTGAGGCCGCCACGTCAGGGCCGCGGCGAGAATTCGCCGAGGCCCGTTTCGTGTGACCGTGCAATTCTGCACGTTGCTCTCGGCATTGGCGGCGCGGTGGATGGCGCGTCGGTTTTGCACTGCATTCTGCCTCGCTCGCGTGACACTGCGCCACTGTTCAGCTTGCCAAGGGCGTATTAGCCTACGCTGGATTCCAGCCGCGCCGATCTCGGCCAGCGCATCAAGCGCGGTCAACGAGCCCTGCTCGGGCTTGGGGGTGATCGTCGATGAAGCATTGGATCCACTGGTTGCCGGGGCTCGACACTCTTCGTCGATATGAGGCTGCGTGGCTTCCGCACGATATCTTCGCCGGGATCGTCCTGGCGACAATGCTGGTCCCGGTCGGAATTGCCTACGCGGCGGCATCGGGGTTGCCTGGCATCTATGGTCTGTACGCAACGATCGTGCCGCTGTTGGTCTATGCGTTGTTCGGCCCAAGCCGTATTCTCGTCCTCGGTCCGGACTCTGCTCTGGCAGGGGTCATCCTCGGCGTTGTCGCTCCGTTGTCCGGTGGTGATCCGCTGCGGGCCGCGACGCTCGCCGGCATGATGGCGATCGTTTCGGGGGTGGTGTGCATTCTGGCGGGTGTCGCGCGCCTGGGCTTTGTGACCGAGCTTCTCTCCAAGCCAATACGCTACGGTTACATGAATGGAATCGCGTTGACCGTATTGATCAGCCAGCTGCCGAAGCTCATGGGCTTCTCGATTGAGAGCGAAGGACCCCTTAGAAGCTTGCTCGCGATCGTCGGCGCAATCCGCGATGGGCGGACAAACTGGGTCGCGTTCGGGATCGGGCTCGGCACCTTGATCGTGATCCTGCTTCTCAAGAACAACAAGCGGCTCCCAGGCATTCTGATAGCGGTCCTTGGCGCGACGGTTGTCGTCGGCGCGCTGGGCCTCGCGGCGCCTTATGACGTGAAGGTCCTGGGTCCCCTTCCTCAGGGGCTGCCTGGATTTGTCGTTCCCTGGATCAGCTACGGCGACATGGTCCCCGTGCTGGTCGGCGGGTGTGCGATAGCGCTGATATCATTCGCGGATACCAGCGTGCTTTCACGGGCCTATGCCGCACGATTGGGGACGCGGGTCGATCCCAACCAGGAGTTGGTCGGCCTCGGCGTCGCCAATCTGGCGACCGGCTTTTTTCAGGGATTCTCGATCAGCAGCAGCAGTTCGCGTACACCCGTTGCGGAAGCGGCCGGCGCGCGCACCCAACTCACCAGCGTCGTTGGCGCGCTTGCCATCGTTGCGCTCTTGCTAGCGGCGCCAAACCTTCTTCAGCATTTGCCGAGCGCTGCATTGGCTGCCGTGGTCATCACCTCGGCGATCGGCTTGATCGAGGTCGCCGACCTGAAACGAATCTATCGCATTCAGCGGTGGGAGTTCTGGTTGGCGATCGTCTGCTTTGTCGGTGTTGCAGTGCTCGGAGTGATTCCAGGAATAGGGCTGGCAATCGCCATCGCCATCGCCGAGTTCCTCTGGGACGGTTGGCGCCCGCATTCCGCCGTATTGGGTCGCGCCCACGGCGTCAAAGGCTATCACGACATCACAAGATATCCGGATGCACGCCGAATCCCAGGGCTGGTCCTGTTTCGGTGGGACGCGCCTCTGTTCTTTGCCAACGCCGAATTCTTCAAGGAACGCATTCGGGATGCCGTAGCAACATCGCCGACGCCCGTGCGCTGGCTGGTGGTTGCGGCAGAGCCGGTCACGAGCGTCGACGTCACGGCCTGTGATGTGGTCGCTGAACTCGATGAAGCGCTGCACGCGCAGGGGATTGAGCTGTGCTTTGCCGAGCTCAAGGACCCCGTGAAGGACAAGCTGAAGCGATTTGGCTTGTTCGCGCAGCTAGGCGAGAAATACTTCTTTCCAACGATCGGAGTTGCCGTTTCTCGTTATCTCGAGATCAATGATGTGGCGTGGGACGACTGGGAGGACCAGGCCGAGGTTGGCACGAACGGGCCTCCGCGTTGAAGCGTCGAGGCCCGTCCCGTGGTGGGCTTATAGATTGCTCTCGGTGATCGCGGCATAGACCATGCTACGCAGCTCACGCCGGATCGGGTAGGCGCTCGACGGCAGCACCTGCGTCATGAAGATCGTGATCAGCTCCTCGGCCGGATCGATCCAGAACGAGGTCGTCGCAGCGCCGCCCCAATTGTACTCGCCGGAACTGCCGGCGATCAGCGTCTCTGCCGGCCGCATGGTCACGGCGAAGCCGAGGCCGAAGCCGATGCCATTGTAGGTCGCCTCAGAGAACAGCGAGCGGGAAACGTCGGGTAGAGTGCGGCCGCCCGGAATGTGGTTGGTCGTCATGAGCGCAAGCGTCTTCGGCCCGATCAATCTGACACCGCCGAGTTCGCCGCCATTGAGCAGCGCGCGGCAGAACGTGAGATAGTCGGCAACGGTTGAGCACAGACCGCCGCCGCCGGAGATGAAATCTGGCGGCGCCAGGAACGAGCTCGTCATCGGGTCGTCCTGGAGCGTCAGGCCCTGGCGGCGCTGGCCGGCATGGAAGGTCATGCCGCCCTGCGGATCGGCGGAATAGCAGGCTGCGAAGCGATGCGCTTTGGAGGCGGGCACGTGGAAATCGGTGTCGGTCATGCCGAGCGGGTCGAGGATGCGCTGTTTCAGGAATTGCTCGAAGGGAACACCAGAGATCTTGCCAATGAGATAGCCGATCACGTCGGTGGAGACGGAGTAGTTCCAGGCGTCTCCAGGCGAGAACTCCAGCGGGATCTTGGTCAGCCCCTCGATCATGGTCTGCAGCGTGCCGGCCTTCTCGACCTCGCCGATCTTCTGCTCGCGATAGGCCGCATCGACATTGGAGCGCTGCTGGAAGCCGTAGGTCAGGCCCGAGGTGTGCCGCAGGAGGTCGACGATCTGCATTGGTCGTGACGGCGGCCGGGTCAGGAACGCAGGGTTCGTGCCGGCGACGAACACGCCGAGGTCCTTCCACTCCGGAATGAATTTGGCGACGGGTTCGTCGATCGCGACGAGGCCTTCCTCGACCAGCATCATGAAGGCGACGCTGGTGAGCGGCTTGGTCATGGAATAGATGCGGTAGATGGTGTCGTCCTTGACCGGCACTTCGCGCTCGATGTCGGCGAGGCCCAGCACCGAGCGGTGGGCGATCTTGCCGCGGCGATAGACCAGGAGCTGCGTTCCCGGGAAGCGGCCGGCATCGATATACCGGTTCTTCAGATGCGCATCGACGCGGTCGAGCGCGGCCTGGGACATGCCGACGGATTCGGGCGAGGCAGGGGTAGGGGCGAGCATCGGGAATGTTCCTCCGGAGTGTTCTTGTGAGGAGGTGATAGCCGAAATGAGGACCCCATTCCAAGCCGGTCGCGCTTAACGCCGCATGCCCGGCTGGTGTAGGCTTCGCAGCGGAACGCCGTCAGGCCAAACAACGAGAAAATCGGACAGCGGGAAAGAGAAATGACCCAGTTCAACGAGACCGAGCTTACCGAGGCCGTCATCAAGAGCTTCGACAACACGCCCAATCCGCGTGCAAGGTTCCTGCTCCAGGAATTGGTGAAGTCGCTGCACGATTACGTGAGCAAGACCGGCCTCACCTTCGAGGAATGGGACTATGCGATCGACTTCCTGACCCGCACCGGCCAGAAGTGCACAGATACCCGCCAGGAGTTCATCCTGCTTTCCGACGTGCTCGGTGTCTCCATGCTGGTCGATGCGGTGAACCACCGCGACCGCGACGGCGCCACAGAGACGACCGTGCTCGGTCCCTTCTATGTCGGCGAACACAAGGTGGCCGCGCACGGCACCGACATCTCGCCGCATAACCTGACCGGCGAGAAGATGTTCGTGCGGAGCCGTGTCACGGATCTCAGCGGCAAGCCGCTTGCAAACGTTCCGGTCGACGTCTGGCACGCCGACGACGACGGCTTCTACGATTCCCAGAAGCCGAACTACGATGAGATCGGCGCCTCGGCGCGGGCGCGCTTCATCACCGATTCCGACGGCCGCTTCTTCTTCCGCACCATTCTGCCCTGCAGTTATCCGATCCCGACCGACGGCCCGGTGGGCGAGATGATCGTGCAGACCAACCGCCACCCGATGCGTCCCGCGCACGTCCACTTCCTCGTTAATGCGAAGGGCTATGAGCCCCTGATCACTCACGTCTTCATTGGTGGCGACAAATATCTCGACTCCGACGTGGTGTTTGGGGTCAAGGACGAGTTGATCGCCAAGGTCGAGAAGCGCACCGATCCGGCCATGCCCGATGGCGGTAAGGCGGCCGGGCCCTGGCACCTGATGACTTATGAATTCCACCTCAAGCCGGGCGACGGTCTGGCTCCCAAGCCGCTCGGGGTGAAGGCCGCGGAGCACGCTTGAGAACGGCCTCATCCAGAGCCTGCCTAGTTTATATGCGGCGCGCAAAAACCGGGCAGGTCGCAAATTCCGCGTGCGGAACAGCGGGCTGCGACAATCTGTTCCGGCCCTTTAACATGCTGATTTATAAATAAGATTCGCCGCATCTGGCTTGGCATAAAGCTTGAATAGTTAGTGCCGACGCCATTGATGCCGTCCCGCGAGACTATTCATCCGAATTTGCTGACGCCACCAGACGGGGGTCCCTCCCGCCATGCGTTCGCATGCGTCAATGGCGGCGCCACCGGACGACGGGCTCGTGTGCACTGACGCACCACTTCTGCAACGACGCAAAGGACGACACGACCTATGACCAAGCGCATCCGCCGCCCCTCCGACAGCGGCCTCAGCCGCCGTCAATTGTTGAAGGCGACCGGCAGCACCGCCGCACTTCTCGCCGCCGCCAAGCTGAATTTCCCTGCCGGTGCGTTCGCGCAAGATGTAGGTCCCGAGGTCAAAGGCGCCAAGCTCGGCTTCATCGCGCTGACTGATGCGACCCCGCTGTTCGTTGCCAAGGAGAAAGGCATCTTCGCCAAATACGGCATGCCCGACGTCGAGGTGCAGAAGCAGGCCTCCTGGGGCACGACGCGTGACAACCTGGTGCTCGGCTCCGAAGGCAACGGCATCGACGGCGCGCACATTCTCACTCCGATGCCGTATCTGATCTCCGCCGGCAAGGTGACGCAGAACAATCAGCCGACGCCGATGTACATCCTGGCACGGCTCAATCTGAATGGTCAGTGCATCTCGGTCGCCAAGGAATATGCCGACATCAAGGTTGGAATCGACACTGCGCCGTTCAAGGTCGCGCTGGATAAGAAGAAGGCCTCGGGCAAGGCCGTGAAGGCCGCGATGACCTTCCCCGGCGGCACGCATGACCTCTGGATCCGCTATTGGCTCGCCGCCGGCGGCATCGATCCCGACAAGGACATCGAAACCATCGTCGTGCCGCCCCCGCAGATGGTCGCCAACATGAAGGTCGGTACCATGGATTGCTTCTGCGTTTGCGAGCCCTGGAATCTCCAGCTCATCCATCAGGAGATCGGCTACACCGCGATCACCACCGGCGAACTCTGGGACAAGCATCCCGAAAAGTCGTTCGGCATGCGCGCGGCCTTCGTCGACAAATATCCGAGAGCGACGAAAGCGCTGCTGATGGCGGTGATGGAAGCCCAGCAATGGGCGGAAAAGGCCGAGAACCGCGAGGAAGCAGCGACGATCTGCGCCAAGCGCCAATGGATCAATTGCCCGGTCGAGGACGTCACCGACCGCATGAAGGGCAAGTTCGACTACGGCACCGGCCGCATCGTCGAGAACTCGCCGCAGCAGATGCGCTTCTGGAAGGACAATGCCTCCTATCCGTTCCAGAGTCACGATCTGTGGTTCCTTACCGAGGATATCCGCTGGGGCAAGTACGAGCCTGGCTTCGACACCAAGGCGCTGATCGCCAAGGTCAACCGCGAGGACCTCTGGAAAGACGCGGCCAAGACGCTCGGCGTGGCCAGTTCCGACATCCCGGCTTCCACCTCGCGCGGTAAGGAGACCTTCTTCGACGGCAAGGTGTTCGATCCCGAAAACCCGGCTGCCTATCTGAAGTCGCTCGCGATCAAGCGCGTCGAAGTCTGATAGGTCCCGCGGCCGCCCATGGGCGGCCGCATTGTCATTGCAGCCGGAGAAGAATTTCGATGAACATGCCTGTGAAGAAGATCGGCGCTGAAGGTGTTGCGCCTTCCGCTGGCGCCACCGCGCCGGTCGTCGCGATGACACCGAAGCGACCGCCGCTGGCCGAGACGTATGCGCGGATGGCAAAGGAGACTGCGGTCCGCGTCATCCCGCCGCTCGTCGTGCTGGCGCTGTTGATGCTTGTCTGGGAGCTCATCTGCCGCCGCGCCGGCTCGACGCTGCCACCACCGTCAAGAGTGTTCAAGGATACGAAGGAGCTGATCCTCGATCCGTTCTTCGATCATGGCGGCATCGACAAGGGCCTGTTCTGGCATCTCTCCGCCAGTCTCCAGCGCGTCGCCTATGGCTATTTGATCGCGGCCATCGTCGGAATCGCGCTCGGCACGCTCGTCGGGCAATCGGTCTGGGCGATGCGCGGGCTCGACCCGCTGTTCCAGGTCCTTCGCACCATCCCGCCGCTGGCTTGGCTGCCGCTTTCGCTCGCCGCCTTCCGCGACGGCCAGCCTTCGGCGATCTTCGTCATCTTCATCACCTCGGTATGGCCGATCATCATCAACACCGCTGTCGGCATCCGCAACATTCCGCAGGACTACCGCAACGTCGCGGCCGTCGTGCAGCTCAATCCGCTGGAGTTCTTCGGCAAGATCATGATCCCGGCGGCCGCGCCCTACATCTTCACCGGCCTGCGCATCGGCATCGGTCTCTCCTGGCTCGCCATCGTCGCGGCCGAGATGCTGATCGGCGGCGTCGGCGTCGGCTTCTTCATCTGGGACGCCTGGAACTCCTCGCATATCAGCGAGATCATCCTGGCGCTGTTCTATGTCGGCATCATCGGCTTCGTGCTCGATCGCCTGATCGCGGGCCTCGGCAGGTTCGTCACCCACGGCACCGCGCAGAACTGAAGGAGAGGGGCACATGACCGCCTATCTGAAGCTCGATCACATCGACAAGATCTTTACCCGCGGTGCGGCCACGACCGAGGTGCTGAAGGACATCAACCTCACCATCGAGAAGGGCGAATACGTCTCGATCATCGGCCACTCCGGCTGCGGCAAGTCGACCCTGCTCAATATCGTAGCAGGTCTGACGGGCGCCTCGACGGGCGGCGTGCTGCTTGAGAACCGCGAGGTCAACTCGCCCGGCCCCGATCGCGCCGTGGTGTTCCAGAACCACAGTCTGCTGCCCTGGCTGACCGTGTTCGAGAACGTCAAGCTTGGCGTCGACAAGGTATTTGCCAGAACCAAGACGCGGGCCGAGCGCGAGGCCTGGGTGATGCACAATCTCAACCTCGTGCAGATGGCCCATGCCAAGGACAAGCGTCCGTCGGAAATCTCAGGTGGCATGAAGCAGCGCGTCGGCATTGCCCGCGCGCTCGCGATGGAGCCGAAGGTGCTTCTGCTCGACGAACCCTTCGGCGCGCTCGACGCGCTGACCCGGGCGCATTTGCAGGACTCGGTGATGGCGCTGCACCAGAAGCTCGGCAACACCATTCTGATGATCACCCACGACGTCGACGAGGCCGTGCTGTTGTCCGACCGCATCGTGATGATGACCAACGGGCCGAGTGCGCGCATCGGCGAAGTGCTGGATGTGCCGCTCTCCCGTCCCCGCAAGCGGCTCGAGCTTGCGTCGAATGCCGCTTACTTGAAGTGCCGCCAGCGCGTGCTCGAATTCCTCTACGAGCGTCATCGCTTCGTCGAAGCCGCGTAGACGGGTGGTTAACGCGAGGATGTGCCGCGCCTAAATAATCGACACCCCGCTCAATCCTTGTGCGCCGCACAAGGATTGAGCGAATCGCAAAATATGCGTGCGAAAAAGTCCTACGAAAATTTCGGACCGTTCAAATAAGTCACTGAAATCCCTGTACTTCCCGGTCGCGCGCAGTTGGCATGGAATTTGAAATGTCATTTTGCGACGCCAACGACGACGTCCCTCAACATCATCAATCAGCATCGTGAACTCGCCACCGGGGAGAAGCCTCGGAGCGTGCCTCCATGCCTGGAGGCTAAGCCTGCAACGACGCAGCGGTGAGCCTAGAAGGGATTATCAATGACGACGAATCCGAATGGAAATCCGGCTTCAAGTCCGACCTGGATTTCAGACTGGCGCCCCGAGGACGAGGCGTTCTGGAATGCGACTGGCAAGACTATCGCGCGACGCAACCTGATCTGGTCGATCGTGGCCGAGCATATCGGCTTCTCGGTCTGGCTGATCTGGAGCATCGTCACCACCAAGCTGCCGCAGGCAGGCTTCCACTTCACGACCGACCAGCTCTTCCAGCTTGTCGCCGTGCCGGGCCTGATCGGCGCCTTGATGCGCTTCCCCTACACCTTTGCGGTCACGACCTTTGGCGGCCGCAACTGGACCATCTTCAGCGCGGCGATCCTATTCATCCCGACGCTGTCGCTCGCTTATTTCGTGAGCCAGCCCGACACGCCGTTCTGGCTGATGCTGCTCGTTGCGTCGACCGCAGGCCTCGGCGGCGGCAATTTCGCCTCCAGCATGACCAACATCTCTTTCTTCTTCCCAGACCGGATGAAGGGATCCGCGCTCGGTCTCAACGCTGCCGGCGGCAATATCGGCGTCTCCAGCGTGCAGCTCCTGACGCCCATCCTGATGACGCTCGGTGTCATCAACCTGTTCCAGGCGACGCCCGTCGACGGCATCTTCCTGCAGAACGCCGGGTTGATGTGGGTGCTGCCGATCGCGATCGCCGTATTCGGCGCTGTGTTCTTCATGAACAACCTGGCCTCGGCCAAGTCGTCGGTGAAGAACCAGCTCGCGATCGTCAAGCGCAAGCACACCTGGATCATGGCCTACCTCTATATCGGGACCTTCGGCTCCTTCATCGGCTACTCGGCAGCGTTTCCGCTGCTGATCAAGACCCAGTTCCCGCAAATCACGATCGCGATCGCCTTCCTGGGTCCGTTGGTCGGCTCGCTGTCGCGGCCTCTCGGCGGGTGGCTTGCCGACAAGGTCGGCGGCTCCATCATCACCTTCTGGAACTTCATCGCGATGGCGGCCGCCACGATCGGCGTCCTCTATTTCGTTGGCCAGAAGGACTTCATCGGTTTCCTGGCGATGTTCCTGATCCTGTTCGTCACGACGGGCATCGGCAACGGCTCGACCTACCGGATGATCCCCTCGATCTTCCGTGAGGAAAATCTGTTCAAGGTGCGCGGCAAGGGCGATGCAGCGCGCGCGCTGGCGCTGAAGACGGCAAGCATCGAGAGCGGCGCGGCGGTTGGCTTCATCGGCGCGATCGGCGCTGTCGGCGGCTATCTGATCCCGACCGGTTTTGGCAAGTCGATCGCGCTGACTGGCGGGCCGCAGCTCGCGCTGGCGATCTACCTTGTCTTCTACGCCTCCTGCCTCGGGCTGACCTGGTGGTTCTACCTGCGTCGCGGCCCGCAGGCCGAAGGCGCGGCGAGCCTCGCCGAAGCGCGCGTGTAGAGCATGATCCGGACCCGGAGGGCCGCGTTAGCGCAAAGTGTGCAGCGGTTTTTCCGCGAAGATCATGCTCAAGAGATAGAGACTTGGTACGAATCTCGCTTCTCCCCGTACGCGGGGAGAAGCTTTGCCGGAGAGTGTGACCCATGAACCTTATCCGCAATGGCGCGGACAAAGGCAGACTTCAAACCAGCAAGGAGACCAACGATGACGCCCGAACAGATCAACCTCGTCCAGCAGAGCTTCGCCAAGGTCGCTCCGATTTCGGACGCGGCTGCGATGCTGTTCTACGACCGCCTGTTCGAGGTCGCGCCATCGGTGAAGGCGATGTTTCCTGCTGACATGACCGAACAGCGCAAGAAGCTGATGGCGACGCTTGCCGTCGTCGTGAACGGTCTGACCAATCTCGACTCGATCCTGCCGGCCGCATCCGCGCTGGCGCAACGTCACGTCGCTTACGGCGCGAAGCCCGAACATTACCCGGTCGTGGGCTCGACCCTGTTGTGGACGCTGGAGAAGGGGCTGGGCGACGCCTGGACGCCAGATGTCGCCGCCGCCTGGACCGCGGCCTACGGCGTGTTGTCGAACTTCATGATTTCCGAGGCCTATGGCGCGCGGCCGCAGGCCGCAGAATAGGAGAGCAAAGTGAGTGAGCCACTCGTCATCGTCGGTAACGGTATGGCCGCCGCGCGTCTGGTCGATGAACTCGCCAAGACCGCGCTCGGCCGTTACGCAGTCGCTGTGATCGGCGAAGAGCCGCGGCTCGCCTACAACCGCGTGCTGCTCTCGTCCGTGCTTGCGGGCGAGACCGGCTCCCACGAGATCGAGCTCAGGCCCGCCGACTGGTGGCGCCAGCGCGGCGTGACCGTCCGCTACGGCTATCGCGTCACCGAGATCGATGTCGGTCGTCGCGAGCTGAAGATCGCGGGCGAGGAGAGCATGGAATATTCCAAGCTCGTCCTCGCCACCGGCTCGACGCCGCTGCGGTTGAACGTGCCGGGCGCCGACCTCACGGGCGTCCACACTTTTCGCGACAGCCGCGACGTCGATCTGCTCTTGACGCTCGCAGCAGCCAAGAAGCGCGTCGTCGTGGTCGGTGGCGGCTTGCTCGGACTGGAAGCTGCCTATGGTCTTGCGAAAGCCGGCGCGCCGGTGACGCTGCTGCATCTCATGGATCGCCTGATGGAGCGCCAGCTCGATCTGCCTGCGGCCGAGTTGCTCAAGACGCTGGTCGAGCGCAAGGGCATCAATGTCGTTCTGAATGCGCGCACCAAATGCATTCATGGCGACGGCCACGTCGAGGCCGTCGAGCTTGCCGACGGCAGCCGCATCGAAGCCGATGCCGTGATCTTTGCGGCGGGCATCCGGCCGAACGTCGCGATCGCGAAGGAGGCAGGGCTTGCCGTCAACCGCGGCATCGTCGTGAACGATTGCCTCCAGACCAGCGAGTCCGACATCTTCGCGCTCGGTGAATGCGCCGAGCATCGCGGCACGGCTTACGGGCTGGTCGAGCCGGCCTATGAGCAGGCACGCGTGCTGGCGCGGCATCTTGCCGGCAAGAGTGCCACCTATCAGGGCAGCGTGGTCTCGACCAATCTGAAAGTATCAGGCGTCAGCGTGTTCTCGGCCGGCGATTTCGTCGGCGGCGAGGGCAGCGAGAGCCTCGTGCTCTCCGATCGCAGGCGCGGCACCTACAAGAAGCTGGTCATCGCCGACGGCAGACTCACCGGCGCCGTGCTGATCGGCGATACCGTGGACGCGCTCTGGTATCTCGAACTGATCCGCAATCGCGAGAAGGTCGCCGCGATCCGTACCGACATGATGTTCGGCCGCGCACTCGCGCTTCCGCCCAAAGCCGCTTGATGGATGTCGCCTGAATGACTGCGATCGATCCGACGCTCCGCGCCACCAGAACGACCTGTCCCTATTGCGGCGTCGGCTGCGGCGTGCTGGCGACGCCCGACGGCAATGGTGGCGCTGCGATCGCCGGCGACCCCGAGCATCCCGCCAATTTCGGCCGGCTCTGCTCCAAGGGCTCGGCGCTCGGCGAGACCGTCGGACTCGAGGGACGTCTGCTCTATCCGATGATCCGCTGCAAAGGCGTGATGGAGCGTGTCGCCTGGAGCGACGCGCTCGACCATGTCGCCCATCGCATGCAGCATATCGTGGCGCGTGACGGCGCGGATGCTGTCGCTTTCTATCTCTCAGGCCAGTTGCTGACGGAGGACTACTACGTCGCCAACAAGCTGATGAAGGGGTTCGTCGGCACGGCGAATGTCGACACCAATTCGCGGCTCTGCATGTCGTCGTCGGTCGCCGGTCATCGCCGCGCCTTCGGCGCCGACACCGTGCCCGGCTGCTACGAGGATCTCGACCAGGCCGACTTGCTCGTGCTGGTCGGCTCCAACGCGGCCTGGTGCCATCCGATCCTGTTCCAGCGCATGCGCAAGAACAAGGATGAGCGCGGCGCCCGCATCATCGTGATCGATCCGCGCCGCACCGATACTGCAAGCGACATAGACCTGTTCCTGGGCGTGAAGCCGGGCACCGACACCGCGCTGTTCTCCGGCCTGTTCGTCCATCTCGCAGACAACGGCGCTCTCGACAAGGGCTACATCGCGAACAACACGTCGGGCTTCGACGATGCGCTCGCGCGTGCGCGGAGCATCGCCGGCAGCGTGACCGCGACGGCGCTCGCGACCGGACTGTCGGAGCAGGACGTCGCGGCGTTCTTTGCGATGTTCCGTGAGACCGAGCGCGTCGTCACGCTGTACTCGCAGGGCGTCAACCAGTCGGCGCAGGGCACCGACAAGGTCAATGCCATCCTCAATTGCCATCTCGCCACGGGCCGCATCGGCAAGCCAGGGGCTTCGCCGTTCTCGCTCACGGGACAACCCAATGCGATGGGTGGCCGCGAGGTCGGTGGGCTCGCCAACCAGCTCGCCGCGCACATGATGTTCACTCCGCCCGAGATCGACCGCGTGCGGCGGTTCTGGAAGGCGCCGCGCATCGCCACCCACGAGGGGCTCAAGGCGGTGCAGTTGTTCGAGGCGATCAACCGCGGCGAGGTCAAGGCGCTGTGGGTGATGGGCACCAATCCGGCGGTGTCGCTGCCGGATGCCGATCTCGTGCGCGATGCGCTGAAGAAGCTCGAGCTGTTCGTGGTCTCGGAGAACGTGCTTTCCAACGACACGGTGGAGGCGGGGCCGCATGTGCTGTTGCCCGCGCTCGCATGGGGCGAGAAGTCGGGCACGGTGACAAATTCCGAGCGCCGTATCTCGCGGCAGCGTTCGTTCCTGCCGGCGCCGGGCGAGGCGCGGCCTGACTGGTGGATTCTGAGCGAGGTCGCAAAGCGCCTCGGCTTCAGTGCGGGCTTCAACTACAAATCGGCCGCCGAGATCTTCCGCGAGCATGCCGCGCTCTCGGCGTTCGAGAACAATGGCAGCCGGGATTTCGACATCGGCGCGCTGCAATCGGTATCCGACGAGGCCTATGATGCGCTGGTGCCGCTGCAATGGCCGGCGCGCGAGGGGCAGGAGGGACCTGGCGCGCGCTTCTTTGCGGGCGGCGGCTTCTTCACCAATGACGGCAAGGGCCGTTTCGTTGCGCCGGAGGTACCGGCGCTGCGCAGCGAGACCAATGCGGCGCGACCGCTGCGGCTGAACACGGGTCGCATCCGCGACCAGTGGCACACCATGACCCGTACCGGCCTCAGCCAGCGGCTCGGGGCGCATCTGCCAGAGCCGTTCGTCGAGATTCATCCTGATGATGCCGGCAAATACGGCGTCACCGACGACAGCTTTGCCCGCGTCACCACCGATTACGGGCAGTGCATCCTCAAAGTCGTGGTCAGCGAGCGCCAGCAGCGCGGCACGCTGTTCGCGCCGATCCACTGGAGCGCGATGAACGCCTCGCATGGCCGCATCGGCGCGCTGGTGCAGTCGTTCAACGATCCGTTCTCGGGGCAGCCGGAAGCCAAGGCAACCCCGGCCGCGATAGCGCCGTACGAATACGTCTTCCGCGGCTTTGTTCTGTCGCGAAAAGCACTCGCGCTGCCGCCGCATCTGTGGTGGGCGCGTGTCGCGATCGGCGGTGGCTACGGCTATCTCTTCGCCGACAATGCGGATCTGTCCCGCTGGCCGACCTGGCTGCACGATATTGGAGGCGAGGATATTGCCGAGTACCGCGATTTCGGCGGCGGCGTCTACCGCGCGGCGTCTTTCGTCGGCGATCGCATCGAGGCCTGCCTGTTCATTGGCCCTGCCCATGATGCCGGCGATTGGGAGGTGGTGAAGAGCCTGTTCGCGGCAGGCAGTGTCAGCGACGAACAGCGCCGCCTGTTGCTCTCGGGCAAATCGACCGAAGGTGTCGCCTCGACCGGTCCCGTGGTCTGCGCCTGCTTCGGCGTCGGCCGCGCCACCATCTGTGACACCATCGCCGCCGGCGCGCGCAGCGCGGGCGAGATCGGCGCAAAACTCAAGGCCGGCACCAATTGCGGCTCCTGCATTCCCGAGCTCAAGCGGCTGATTGCGGAGACGGGCGGGGCTGCGAAGGAGGCAAAGTTCGCCGGCGCGGCGGGCTAGCGCCACACTTCCTGCGTCATCCCCCGGCTTGCCGCCTTCGCTGAAGCTTCGGCGAGCCGAGGCCGCGAGCCTCGTCGAAGCCTTGGCGGAGACGGGACCGGCGATCCAGCACTCCAAGACGTCCGAGACAAATCGACAGGCCGCGGCATAGTTGATGCCCCCACCTGCGCGGGGCACGACAGTGTCGGGTTGATCTAAATCATCGCCTCTTCGCGCACTCGCTGTCATCATCACTGCCGCGCAACTCGCCCGGCGTTTTTTCCGTGTCCGACGTTCCCATTCGGCCCTTCCTGATCGGCTTTCCCGCCGCGGGACTCGTGCTCGGCTTTGTGCTGCGCGCATCCGGGGCTTCGGCGTGGGTTGATCTGGTCTGGGCGATTGCGACGCTGCCGGTATTGCTTGCGCTCCTGGTCGAGATCGTGCGGAGCCTGTGGCGCGGCGATGTCGGGCTCGATATCGTGGCTGCACTTTCGATGACGTCGGCGCTGGTGGTCGGTGAGGAGCTTGCGGCCGCCGTGGTCGCGCTGATGTATGCCGGCGGGCAACACCTCGAGGACTTTGCCGAGGGCCAAGCGCGGCGCGAGATGACGGCGCTGCTCGCGCGCGCCCCGCGCAAGGCGATGCGTCATCGCGACCATCGGCTCGAGGAGATCGACGTCGAGCTCGTCGCGACAGGCGACCGTCTGCTGATCCGCCAGGGCGAGATCGTGCCGGTCGACGGCACGCTCGCAAGCCCGCTCGCCGTGCTCGACCAGTCTGCGCTGACGGGGGAATCGCTGCCGGTCCAGTGCAGGGACGGCGAAGCGGTGATGAGCGGAGCCACCAATGCCGGCGAAGCCTTCGACATCATCGCCACCCGTCCGGCGGCGCAAAGCACCTATGCGGGTATCGTCCGCCTGGTCGAGGCGGCGCAGCGCGCCAGGGCGCCGATGGCGAGGCTCGCCGATCGCTATGCGATCGTGTTTTTGGTCGCAACGCTCACGATCGCGGGTGCGGCCTGGGCCTGGACGCAGGATCCGATCCGCATGGTGGCGGTGCTGGTGGTGGCGACGCCCTGCCCGCTGATCCTCGCGGTGCCGGTTGCCATCGTCGCTGGCCTGTCGCGCGCGGCCCATTACGGCATCTTGATCAAGGGCGGCAAGGCGCTCGAGGCGATGGCTCGCATCCGCGTCCTCGTGGTCGACAAGACCGGCACGCTCACCGATGGCAAGGCGAGGGTGGTTGCAGTCCATGCCGCGGAAGCATTTCGTGAGGATGACGTGCTGCGGATCGCCGCATCGCTCGATCAAGCCTCCAAGCATGTCATCGCGCAGGCGCTGGTGGCCGAGGCGCAGCGCCGCGGGCTTCCACTGTCGATTCCGGCCGATGTCGCGGAGACGCCCGGCGAAGGCGTCGAGGGACGCGTGCAGGGCAGCTTCGTCGCCGCCGGCGGTCGTCGCTATGTGCGATCGCAACTGCCGGATCCGATCCAGGGCACGACTGAGCCCGCGTTGACAGCGCCGGGAGCGGTCGCCGTGTGGCTGGCGCTTGACGGCCGGCTTGCCGGACGGATCGTGCTCGCCGACGAGCTGCGCGCCGGCATCGACGAGCTCCTTGCCAAGGTGCGGCGCCTCGGCGTTGAACGCATCGTGCTCGCGACCGGCGACCGCCGCGACGTAGCCGAGGCCATCACGGCCGGTCTCGGCCTCGATGCGGTTCGCGCCGAGTTGACGCCGGACCAAAAAGTCATGGTGGTGCTGTCAGAGCGCAAAGCCGGTCCGGTGATGATGGTGGGCGATGGCGTCAACGACGCCCCGGCACTCGCGGCCGCCGATGTCGGCGTCGCCATGGGTGCGACGGGTGCCGCCGCGTCGGCGGAAGCAGCCGACGCCGTGCTGCTGGTCGACACGCTCGACCGCATCGTGCCCGCGATCGAGATCGCGCGCCGCGCACGTTTCATCGCGCTTCAGAGCGTTATTGCCGGCATCGGCCTGTCGACGCTCGGCATGATCGCGGCTGCCTTCGGCTACCTGACGCCAGTCGAGGGCGCGATCCTGCAGGAGGTGATCGACGTCGCCGTGATCCTGAATGCGCTGCGCGTGCTGCGCGACCGGTGAGCTATGCTCGTCTCCGACGGAGGCGCGGGCCAATCGACGCTTCGAACATTGTCGCCTATGCTGTCACGCGGCGAGAGAAAGCACTCAGATCTCGCCCGTGGAGAAATACATGAACACAAAACCCTTCGGCCACACCGGCGCCAGCGTCTCCGTCATCGGACAGGGCACCTGGTATCTCGATCATGGCGACCGCAAGCGCGCGATTGCCGCGCTTCAGCGCGGGCTTGATCTAGGGATGACGCATATCGACACCGCCGAGATGTACGGCGAGGCGGAACTCGTGATTGCCGATGCGATCGCTGGCCGCAGGGACGAGGTTTTCCTGGTCTCGAAGGTGTTGCCGAGCAACGCCTCGCGCCGCGGCACCATCACCGCTTGCGAGCGCTCGCTCAAGCGGCTGAAGACGGACCGGCTCGACTGCTATTTGCTGCACTGGCGTGGCTCCTATGCGCTGGAGGACACTGTTGCTGCCTTCGAGGAGCTGGTGAAGGCTGGCAAGATCAAATCCTGGGGCGTGTCCAATTTCGACGCTGACGATCTCGACGACATCCTCGACGTTGCCGGCGAAGGCAAGATCGCCTGCAATCAGGTGCTGTACCATCTCAAGGAGCGTGCAATCGAGCACGCGGTGATCCCGTGGTGCGAGCGGCACGGTGTTGCGGTGGTGGCCTATTCGCCGTTCGGCCATGACGATTTTCCCGCAGCGACGAGCAAGGGAGGTGCGGTGCTCGCGCGCATCGCAGAGGCGCACAGCGCGACGCCGCGTCAGGTGGCGCTCAGCTTTCTCACCCGTGCAACTACGGTGTTCGCGATCCCGAAGGCGTCATCCGCCGAGCATGCTGGCGAAAATGCGGCGAGCGGCGATCTCGTGTTGACCATGGACGATGTTACCGCGCTGGATGCGGCGTTTCCGCGCGGCAGCAAGCCACGCAGCCTGCCGATGCTGTAATGCAAGAAAGCGCCCCTTGTTAATGGAGCGTTTACGCACGTGCCCACCAGTGCATATCGGCATCCTGTTTTCGGGCGTTGTGAACCACGCGCAATTGGCGTTTTTATAGGTTCATACGATTCGCATTTCCCGAGTTCCAGCCGTGACCCCGCCGCCAGCCGCAGCCGCAAGGCTCGACAGTATTTCCGTGCCTGTGCCAGAAAGGAAGCAGGCCGCACGCCGCGCACCCGCGCGCGTCGACCATCCCTTCAAGGGCATTGCGCTGGTCCTGTTGTCGACCGTATTTCTCGGCTGCTCAGACGTCACCGCGAAATATCTTTCGACGAGCCTGCCGTCGATCGAGATCACCTGGATCCGCTTCCTGACCTTCGCACTGATGTTCACGCCGGTGATGCTGCCGGCCTCGCCGCTCTATGCGATGCGTACCGAGCGGCTCGGCCTTCAGTTGATGCGCGGTGCGGCGCTGCTCGGCTCGTCACTGTTCTTCATTACCGGCCTGCGTTTCCTCCCGATCGCGGAGGCCTCCGCCACCGGCTTCGTCTCGCCACTGTTCGTCACGGCGCTCTCGATCATCTTCCTGAGTGAGAAGGTCGGCCTGCGCCGCTGGCTCGCAACTGCGCTCGGCCTCGTCGGCGTTACGATCATTTTGCGGCCCGGCTCAAGCGCATTTCACGTCGCCGCGTTCTTCCCGATCGTCTCGGCGTTTTGCTGGGCGGCTGCGCTGATCCTGACGCGCATGATCAGCGGGCGGGAAGCTGTCCTCACCACGATGGCCTATTCCGCGCTCACGGGCGTTGCCCTCCTGACCGCGATGGTGCCGTTCGTCTGGGTCACGCCGAGCTGGACTGCCATCGGGCTCGGTATCTTCATCGGCATCGCCTCCACGGTTGGCCAGTGGATCATCGTGCTCGCCTATCGCTATGGCGATGCTTCGGTGCTGGCGCCGTTCTCCTACACGCAATTGCTGTGGGTCAGCATTTTGGGCTTCTTCATCTTCGGCGAGTTGCCGGACGTCTGGACCATCACGGGCGCGGCGTTCATCGTCGCGAGCGGCCTCTATATCGCCCATCGCGAGCGTGTCCGCCGGGCCCAGCTCTTGATGCGCGAGGAGCGTTCGCCGAACGCCTGACGCAATCTGAAGGGCTGGCTTTGTGCTATCAACGGCTCCGACAAGAATGGGAGGAGCCGGGTACGGGCTGCATGGAGAGCGACAAGAGCGAGCCGATGCTCGGCATCATGAGAGAGCTCAACGTCCAATAAGTCCTCGGCTACACGCCAGAGGAGTTCGCCTATTCGCTACGCCTGATCGCGGAGGGCGAGGTGGAGGCGGCCGCGATGGTGACGGCCAAGGTCGGCATCGACGGCGTGGCCAAAGCCTTCGCCGATCTCGCCAATCCCGAGGCGCAAACCAAGATCATCGTGGAGCCGTGGAGGTAGCGGCGAGCTGAAGCGCGGGGCCATCGAGCTTTGCAGGTCCCTCGGCCCTATCGCTGATTAGGGCTCGGCGATCGATGATCGCCTGATGGAATTGCGCCAGCACGAGCCCGAAGGCGGCGAGATCGCCGTCTTCAATGGCGCCGTCCTCGTGGCAGATCAGCGTCTCGCGCAGAATGTCGTCCGCGGCGCGTTGCATGGCCGCAAGTTCATCGAGGGACGAAGCCTCGCGCACGCTCACGATCGCGCCGAGCAAGCGGTCACGGTGCAGCGTGTTCAGCTTGCGCTCATCGCGCCGCAGGTAATGACGCAGCCACGCGGCCACCGAGCCGAGGCCGGAGAGGATCAGCACCGCGCCCCAGATGTAGTCGCTGTACTTGTCCATGAAGCTGCGCTCGTTGCCGTCGATATAGGCGGCTGCACCGGGATGGGCTGGCAGCGCGGCGTCCTTATCGGTGTCCGGCTTCTGGATGTGGCTGACGCTGGGCAACTCCTTCGCGAGCGACGGCCGGATCGTGAACAGCTCGCGGGTGAAGGTTGCAACGGTGTCCTCGGAGAGCGAGCTCGGCGCCACGATCAGGTGGTTGACGGCGATGGTGTCAATCTTGTCGTCGGGCCGTTGCGGTGACGAAGCGAACGCGCCAGCCGGTATTTCCTCGGATTCATAGAGCGGATGCCGTTCGGCGATCGCGTCGGAAACGTCGACGCCGAGGAATTTTGGCTCGCCGCGCGCCCGCGCCGTTGCGGCGATCGTGTCCGCGATCACTTTCGCATCGAGCGCGCCGACCATCATGAATGCGTCGAGCGTGGTGTCCTGCGTCATTTCGGAGATGTGGTCGGTACCGAACTGTACCACCGTCACCTTCTGCGGATTGACGCCGGATTCTGCCAGGATCACGCGCAGCAGGATGATGTTGGCATCGCCGAGGCCCACGACACCGATGCGACGACCGCTAAGGCCTGCGATCTCGGTCACCTTTGATTTCGCCGCGCCCTTGCGGCCCGTCGGCGCCCACAGCACCACGAAGTTTCGGCGCAGGATCGCCACCGAGTTGGTGTCGGGCGGCATGTCGAGGTCGCCGCGCGCTACCGCAAGATCGCTCTTGCCGCCGCCAAGCAGGTTGAGGCTTTGCAACGCGCCGTCCGTCTCGATCGGCGCCAGCCGCACGGCGCCACCCTTCGCATCGAAGGCCCTCGCGAGTGCCTGTATCACCGTCTGGTCGTCGCTGCCGGGCGGCCCGACGGCGATGCGCAAGCTCGCCGGCTGCCAAGCCCAATAGGCAACGGCGAGAACCACCGTCACCGCCGAAAGGATGCTCGCGAGCAGCAGCCACGGGCCGGAGCGATTGCGGCGACGAAGCAAGGTCTCACTAGTCACGCTCAAATCGCTCGGCACGGGCATCTCGTGGTCCTCATCCCGAAGGCCGGTTGCCGGTGGCTGCTGCCGGCGCCGTCAATATTTCGCGGGCACGTACATCTCGTCCGGAATTGGCCCGCGGTGATAGTCGGGGTTGCGGACGCGCGGCGGCAGCGTCACCGGCACGCGCGCGACATCCTGGTAGGGGATCTGGCTCAGCAGATGCGAGATGCAGTTGAGCCGCGCGCGCTTCTTGTCCACGGCGTCGACGATCCACCATGGCGAATCCGGCAGGTGGGTGCGCTCCAGCATCGTCTCCTTGGCCTTGGTGTACAGCTCCCAGCGGCTGCGTGCCTCGACGTCCATCGGGCTCAGCTTCCACTGCTTCAGCGGATCCTGGATGCGCATGGAGAAGCGGAACTGCTGCTCGTCGTCGGTGATGGAGAACCAGTATTTGAGCAGGATGATGCCGGAGCGGATTAGCAGCCGCTCGAATTCCGGTACCGACTGGAAGAACTCCTCGTACTGTTCCTCGCTGCAGAAGCCCATCACGCGCTCCACGCCCGCGCGGTTGTACCAGCTCCGGTCGAACAGTACGATCTCTCCGCCTGCGGGCAAATGCGACACGTAGCGCTGGAAGTACCATTGCGTGCGCTCGCGCTCACTGGGGGCTGGAAGCGCGGCGACCCGGCAGACGCGAGGATTGAGGCGCTGGGTGATGCGCTTGATGACGCCGCCCTTGCCGGCGGAGTCGCGGCCCTCGAACAGAATGACGACCTTCTTCTTCTCGCTCTGCACCCAGTCCTGCAGCTTGATGAGCTCGCCCTGGAGGCGGAGCAGCTCCCTGAAATAAGCCCTGCGGTCCATGGTCGGACCGGGGGTATCGGTCTCGCTCAGGAGCTTGTCGAGGCGGCTGTCGTCAAGCTCGAGTTCAAGCTCCTCGTCGAGGTCGTCGGCCATTTCCTGGATAATGCGGTCGCGCTTGGCGGCTTCGGAGGTGCGGTCGGCTGCAGTCATGGATCCTTACTCTCGGCTAGAGTGCCAGGGGCTGACCATCGGCGGGCTTTGTTGCGCCAATGTGACACCGGGGATCGGGCAGGCGTTTGCCCCGGGCGGATTGGGTCAGCGAGGCTGCCGTCACACGGGTAGTGCGATCGAATATTTCACCTGGCTTAGCGCAAAGCTCGACTCGATCGAGGCGATGCCGTCGAGCCGGGTCAGCTTGTTCTTCAGGAACGCCTCATAGGACGACAGGTCGGCGGCGACGACGCGCAACAGGTAGTCGCGGTTGCCGGTCATCAGGTAGCATTCCAAAACCTCGTCCCATTTCGAGATCGCGCGCGCAAAGCGATTGAGGTCCTCCTCCTTCTGCCGAGCGAGCTTGATCGAGATGAAGACGCTGACGTGCAGCCCCAGCGCCTTCTGGTCGACGGTCGCGATGTAGCGCGAGATGACGCCGCGCTCCTCCAGGAGCTTGACCCGGCGATGGCAGGGCGAGACCGACAGCCCGACCTTGTCGGCGAGCTCCTGCATGGTCAGCCGGCTGTCGGTCTGGAGCAGGGCGAGGATCCTGCGGTCGATGGTGTCGAGGTCGGGCATTGGGATAAAACCTGTGCGGAGTGGCTATTTATTGGTAAAGTATCCCAATTATAGTTGGTATGGCGCAAAAAATTGAGAATTTTGCCGGCTGCCGCAGGCGTATCATAGTCCATCATTTTCCGGAGCATCGCCATGCCCGTCGATTCCGCCGGCCTCGACACATTGTCCGCGCTCGCCCGCAAGGTGCTGTGGCTGTCGTCATGGACCATCCATCATGCAAACCACATCCGCGCCAATGCGGATGGCCTGAAGGTCGGCGGCCATCAGGCCTCGTCCGCCTCGCTCGCGACCATCATGTCGGCGCTGTATTTCCACGTGCTCAGACCTGAGGATCGCGTCGCGGTGAAGCCGCATGCGAGCCCGGTGTTCCACGCCATCCAGTATCTGTTCGGCCGGCAGACCCGCGAGAAGCTGGAGAATTTCCGCGGCTTCAAGGGCGCGCAGTCCTATCCCTCGCGCACCAAGGACATCGAC
This sequence comes from Bradyrhizobium sp. UFLA05-89, assembly GCF_059803475.1. NCBI lineage: Bacteria > Pseudomonadati > Pseudomonadota > Alphaproteobacteria > Hyphomicrobiales > Nitrobacteraceae > Bradyrhizobium > Bradyrhizobium sp. UFLA05-89. Next base: position 145,943 of record NZ_JBANBA010000001.1, read on the forward strand.
GACGTCGATTTCTCGACCGGCTCGGTGGGTCTCGGTGTCGCGCAGACGCTGTTCTCGTCGCTGGTGCAGGACTACGTCAAGGCGCATGGCTGGATGAAGGATCGCCGCGAAGGGCGGATGATCGCGCTGGTCGGCGACGCCGAGATGGACGAGGGCAACATTTTCGAGGCGCTCGCCGAGGGGTGGAAGCACGGCCTGCGCAACACCTGGTGGGTGGTCGATTACAACAGGCAGTCGCTCGACGCCGTCGTGCGCGAGGGGCTCTGGGAAAAGTTCGAGACCATGTTCCGCAATTTCGGCTGGGACGTGGTCATCGTGAAATACGGCCGGCTGATGCGCGAGGCTTTTGCCGAGCCCGGTGGCGAAGCGCTTAAAGCGTGGATCGACAACTGCCCGAACGCGCTCTACGCGGCGCTGTGCTTCCAGGGCGGCGCGGCCTTCCGCAAGCACCTGCATGACGAGATCGGTGACCAGGGGCCGATCACCAAGCTGATCGACCGGCGCAGCGATGATGAACTGCTGGCGTTGATGTCGAACCTTGGCGGACACGACATGGCGAGCATGCTGGAGGCGTTCGAAAAGATCGATCACGATCGCCCGGTCTGCTTCATTGCCTACACCATCAAGGGCGTCGGTCTGCCGTTCCAGGGCCACAAGGACAACCATGCCGGCCTGATGACGGTTGCGCAGATGGAGAAGTTTCGCGAGAGCCAGAACATTCGCCCCGGTCACGAGTGGGACAAGTTCGAGGGCATGGCGCAGGGCGCTGCCGGGCTCGAAGCCTTCCTCGCGCGCGTGCCCTTCAACCAGGATGGCCGCCGGCTGACCGCGCCCGCCGTCGAAGTGCCCTCTCAGCTCACCTTCAAGCCGTCGGCGCAGATGTCGACCCAGCAGGGTTTTGGGCTTGTGCTGAACGAGATCGCGCGCACCGACAGCGAGCTTGCGAAGCGCATCGTCACGACGTCGCCCGACGTCACTGTCTCGACCAATCTCGGTCCCTGGGTGAACCGGCGCGGCCTGTTTGCGCGCGCCGAGAAGGCGGATTTATTCCGCAGCGAGAAAATTCCATCCACGTTCAACTGGGACGCATCGCCCAAGGGGCAGCATCTCGAGCTTGGCATCGCAGAGATGAACCTGTTCATCATGATGTCGGCCCTGGGGCTCTCGCACCAGATCAATGGCGAGCGCTTGCTGCCGGTCGGCACGCTCTACGATCCCTTCATCGAGCGCGGCCTCGATGCGCTGAACTACGCCTGCTATCAGGATGCTCGCTTCATGGTGGCGGCAACGCCCTCCGGTGTCACGCTCGCACCCGAAGGCGGCGCGCATCAGTCGATCGCAACGCCGCTGATCGGCATGGCGCAGGATGGGCTCGCATCGTTCGAGCCGGCCTTCGTCGACGAGCTCGCCGTGATCATGGGCTGGGGTTTTGACCACATGCAGCGCGAGGCGGGCGAGGGTGGCTCGGTCTACTTGCGTCTGTCGACGCGCACCATCGAGCAAGCGCAGCGAATCATGACTCCGGAGCTCGCTCAGGGCATCACCGACGGCGCCTATTGGTTGCGCAAGCCGGGCCCCAATGCCGAAATCGTAATCGCCTACACCGGCACGGTGGCGCCGGAGGCGATCGAGGCGACCGGCTTCGTCGGCGAAAGCCGGCGCGACATAGGCCTGCTTGCGATCACCTCGGCCGACCGTCTTCACGCTGGCTGGACCGCCGCGCGGAAATTGCGGCGCGACCGCCGCGGCGTGCAGCATTTGAGCCATATCGAAAAGCTGCTTGCGCCATTGCCGCGCGATTGCGGTCTCGTGACCGTGATCGACGGCCACCCGGCCACGCTCGGCTGGCTCGGCAGCGTCCGCGGCCATCGCGTCGAGGCGCTCGGCGTCGAACAGTTCGGCCAGACCGGCACCATCGCCGACCTCTACCGCCATTATGGCCTGGACGCGAACGCCATCATCGATGCGGCCGAAAGCCTCACCACCGGCGCGCCGGTGCTGCATCGGAAGATGGCGGTGTGAAGTGTGTCCTCGCCCTGGCGAAAGCCAGGGCCCATACCGCGAGGTCCATCGATCGCCGATGGTGGTCGTCCCACGGCAACGAGCCTTCGCCAAACTGCTCCCTGGGGTAATCGCGACGAGCGCGGGCGCTCGCGCGGGGATCCTGGCTTTCGCCAGGACGACATTCAACCGAGACCTTGCCAGTTCCCGGTCGCGCGATCATATTCCCGCGCGTCCGCCGCAACGCAGGTCAAGCTGAGGGCGGGTTCAACAACCCGGGTTTTCGTGCAAGGATAGCTGCCGAAACGCCCCTCCAATGCTCCCCAAGAAGAGGTTCACAATGGTCAATCGCTTGCAATTCTACATCGATGGCGCCTGGGTCGATCCCGCCGTCAAGAAGTCCACTCCGGTCGTCAATCCGGCGACGGAAGAGGCGATGTATGAGGTTGCGCTCGGCTCCAAGGCCGACGTGGACAAGGCTGTCGCTGCCGCCAAGCGCGCCTTCGTCACCTATTCCCAGACCAGCCGCGAGGAGCGCGTCGCGCTGCTCTCCAAGGTCATCGAGATCTACAAGGGCCGTCTCAAGGAGATTGGCGCCGCCGTGTCCGACGAGATGGGCGCGCCGCTGCCGATGGCGGAAAAACTCCAGGCCGGCGCGGGCCTTGGCCATCTCATGACCACGCTCGACGTGCTCAAGAACTATCATTTCGAGGAGCCGGTTGGCACCGCCATGGTGCTGCGTGAGCCGGTCGGCGTGGTCGGCATGATCACGCCCTGGAACTGGCCGCTCAACCAGATCGCCTGCAAGGTGGCGCCCGCGCTCGCCGCCGGCTGCACCATGATCCTGAAGCCGTCGGAGTTTACGCCGACCTCGGCGCTGATCTTCGCGGAAATCCTCCATGAAGCCGGCGTGCCGAAGGGCGTGTTCAACCTCGTCAACGGCCTCGGCCCCGAGGTCGGCGCCGCCATGAGCGAGCATCCCGATATCGACATGATCTCGTTCACCGGTTCGACCCGCGCCGGCATCGATGTGGCCAAGCGCGCAGCTCCGACCGTGAAGCGCGTCAGCCAGGAACTCGGCGGCAAGTCGCCGAACGTCATCCTCGAGGGCGCCGACCTCACGAAGGCGGTGACCGGCGGCGTGATGCACATGTTCAACAACTCCGGCCAGTCCTGCAACGCGCCCTCGCGCATGATCGTGCCGCTGTCCAAGATGAAGGAAGTGGCCGCGATCGCGAAGGCGGTCGCCGACAAGACCAAGGCTGGCGATCCGCGCGGCGAAGGCACCACCATCGGCCCCGTCGTCAACCGCGGCCAGTGGGACAAGATCCAGGCGCTGATCAAGAAGGGCATCGACGAGGGCGCAACGCTCGTCGCCGGTGGCCCGGGCCTGCCCGAGGGCGTCAACAAGGGCTTCTACGTTCGCCCGACCATCTTCGCCGACGTCACCAGCGATATGACGATCGCGAAGGAGGAGATTTTTGGACCGGTGCTGACCATCATCGGCGCCAAGGACGAAGCCGAGGCCGTGCAGATCGCCAACGACACGCCCTATGGCCTTGCGGGCTACGTCTCGGCCGATACGGTCGAGAGCGCGAAGCGCGTTGCCCGCCAGATCCGCGCCGGCAACGTCAACCTCCAGGGCGTGCCCAACGATCGCTCCGCGCCGTTCGGCGGCTACAAGCAGTCGGGCAACGGCCGCGAGTGGGGCAAGTACGGTCTCGAAGACTTCCTCGAGGTGAAGGCTGTCGCCGGCTTCAACGCGGCGTAAGCCTCGTAGTCTGAACAAACATGACGCCGGAGCGGGACACCGCTCCGGCGTTTTTCGTTTTGCTGACGGTGTTTCGACAACGAGAGAATTCTTAGGGTGGGCAAAGGAGCGTAGCGACGTGCCCACCGTCGCGTAATGAACGAGAAGTGGTGGGCACGCTTCCGCCTTCGCTCTTCGCGCTACGGCGGACAAGTCACTTTGCCCACCCTACGATTCCGGCAACGGCGGAGAGACTATCCCCCCAGTGCCCCCTGCGTGTTCACGTACAGCGCGTAGATCGACTGGCTCGCCGCCATGAACAGTCGGTTGCGCTTGACGCCGCCGAAGCAGAGATTGGCGCAGCGTTCGGGCAGGGCGATGCGACCGATCATCACGCCGTCGGGCGCGAACACCACGACGCCGTCGAGCTCGGGATCGCCCATGCCCCAGCCGCACCAGAGATTGCCGTCGATGTCGCAGCGCATTCCGTCCGGCGTGCCCGGCCCTGCATCGATGAGCACGCGCTTCTTGGAAATCGTGGTGCCATCGGGCGAGACGTCATAGGCGAGGATTTTGCGGTTCGGTTGCCCGCGCGATTCCACCACGTAGAGGATCTTCTCATCCGGCGAGAAGCACAGCCCGTTCGGGCCGAGCACGCCCTCGGCCACGATTGTTGCCTTGCCGCTCACGGGATCGAGCCGGTAGACGTTCGGCTCGATCTCCGACTCCGCCTTGTGGCCCTCGTAATTGCCGAGCAGGCCGAACACCGGATCGGTGAACCAGATCGCGCCGTCGGACTTCACGACGACGTCGTTTGGCGAGTTCAGCCGCTTGCCGCCAAACGAATCCATCAGCACCGTGATCGAGCCGTCATATTCGGTGCGCACCACCCGGCGCCCACCGTGCTCGCAGGTGATCAGCCGACCCTGCCGATCGCGCGTATTGCCGTTCGCGAAATTGGAGGGTTTTCGGAAAATGGAGACCGCTCCGGTTTCCTCCTCCCATTTGATGATGCGCTGGTTGGGGATGTCGCTGCATAAGAGATATCGCCCGTCGCCGAACCACACCGGTCCCTCGGCCCAGCGCAGGCCGGTGGCGAGGCGTTCCACGGCCGCGGGTTTCAGCCAGTATTTCTCAAACCTTGGGTCTAGTGCAGTTATCGCCGGGTCGGGGTAATAGGTCGCCGGCCGCCAACCTTGGGATTGCACCGATGCATCGGACATTTGCAGTTCTCGTTGTTGCGTCCCCTCAGGCCAAGTCTGCTATCATCAGTGACCCAAGACCGCAAACCGGTCGCTACCAACGAGGGAAGAAATGCCGCGTATTTTGATGACGGGAGCTTCGGGTGGAATCGGCAGCGCAATGCGCAAATTGCTGCCGCCGATCTATCCGGATCTCCTGCTCTCCGACATCAAGCCGCCTGCCGATCTCGGCGCCAACGAGACGTTCAAGGCGGCGGACCTTGCCGATCTCGCGCAATGCGAGGCGATCTGCGATGGCGTCGATGGCATCCTGCATTTCGGCGGCTATTCGGTCGAGGGATCCTGGGACGATATCCTCCAGGCCAATATCATCGGCGGCTACAACCTGTTCGAGGCGGCGCGGAAGAAGGGCGTCAAGCGCGTGGTCTTCGCGTCATCCAACCATGCGGTCGGCTTCTACCCCCGCCATCACAAGATCGGCACCGACGTCACCCCGCGTCCCGACAGCCGTTACGGCGTCAGCAAGGTATTCGGTGAAGCGGTCGGCGCGCTCTATGCCGACAAGCATGGCCTGAAGGTCACCTGCCTGCGCATCGGCAATTTCGGCGAGAAGCCGCTCGACCAGCGCCGGCTCGCGATCTGGCTGAAGCCTGAGGACCTCGTGCAGCTCTGCCGCATTGGCCTCGAGCATCCCGACATCCATTTCGAGATCTTCTACGGCGCCTCGCTCAACGAACGCGCCTGGTGGGACAACCATCGGGCCTACGAATTCGGCTATCGTCCGACCGGCCGCGCCGAGGATCATGTGCAGCACGCAATGGCCGAGCAGGCCAAGCTCAAGCCGGATCCGGTCGGCGACTACTACCAGGGCGGCGCGTTCTGCAGCATCGAATTCGATGCGGACAAGAGCCGGATCATCGACTGGACCAAGCGCTAGGAGACGCCAAAAAGGCGCGTTACATGGAGAAATCGGCAACATCTCGCCCTGGAACGACCACCGCAATCACAATACGGCCAATGCATGAGAGCGACGTACCGGAACTGCTTCGGCTCATGCGTGCGATTGTCAGCTTTGAGCGTGGTCAGAATTTCAGCCTTAATGAAGCGGAGCTGCTACGTCGTGGCTTCGGTGAGCGGCCCGAGTTTGGCGCTTACGTCGCAGATGCAGGTCCTGGGTCGCTTGCCGGAATGGCCGTTCATTACGAAATCCCTTTTATGCATACGCTGCGGCCACTCTTGATGCTGAAATGGCTCTATGTTGATCCGGAGTGCCGAGGCGGGCGTGTCGGCCAAAGACTCATGCGGCAAATGGCGCTGCATGCCCGTGCGACAGGACACAAGCGCTTCTGCTGGTTCGTGCTGAACGACAACGTGCTGGCGCGGTCATTTTATCGCGGTCTCGGTGCAACTGAGGATCCTGAGTGGCGGCGGTGGGTCATGCCTGCCGACGCTCTGGATCGGCTCGTGGAACGCGCAGAGCGCGCGCTTTAGCGCTTGGTCTCCTCGTCCGCGATCCGGTTCAGATAATCCGACTTGTGCTCTGTTGTTGACAATCGGGGGCCGGCCTGTACGACAATGGGGCAATGGCGAGGCGAACGGAGTGGCGTCATGACGAGTGGCTTGCGCAAGGGGCTGACGAGCTACGGCGATGCCGGCTTCTCGCTGTTCCTGCGCAAGGCCTTCATCAAGGCCATGGGCTATTCCGACGACGCGCTCGAGCGCCCGATCGTCGGCATCACCAACACCTACAGTGATTACAATCCGTGCCACGGCAACGTGCCTCAGATCATCGAGGCCGCCAAGCGCGGCGTGATGCTGTCGGGCGCGATGCCCTTCGTGTTCCCGACCATCTCGATCGCGGAGAGTTTTGCGCATCCGACATCGATGTACCTACGCAATCTGATGGCGATGGACACCGAGGAGATGATCCGCGCCCAGCCGATGGACGCGGTGATCGTAATCGGTGGCTGCGACAAGACTCTGCCCGCGCAAGTGATGGCGGCGATCAGCGCCGACCTGCCGACCGTCGTCATTCCCGTGGGGCCAATGGTCGTCGGCCACCACAAGGGCGAGGTGCTGGGCGCCTGCACGGACTGTCGGCGGCTGTGGGGGAAATATCGCGCGGGCGATATCGATGACGTCGAGATCGAGGCGGTCAACGGCCGGCTCGCGCCTTCGGTCGGCACCTGCATGGTGATGGGTACGGCCTCGACCATGGCCTGCATGATCGAGGCGCTGGGGCTTTCACTGCCGATGAGCGCGACGATCCCGGCGCCGCACGCCGAGCGCTTCCGCCTGGCGGAGGCGAGCGGCAAGGTCGCCGCGGAGATGGCCAAGACCAAGGGACCGAAGCCGAGCGAACTGCTGACGCCGGCATCCTTCAGGAATGCCCAGGTCGTGCTGCAAGCGATCGGCGGCTCGACCAACGGCCTGATCCATCTGACCGCGATGGCGCATCGCTCGCCGCACCGGCTCGATCTCGACGCCTTCGACAAGCTCGGCCGTGAAGTGCCGGTGCTGGTCGATCTCAAACCGTCCGGCGAGCACTATATGGAGCATTTCCACCACGCCGGCGGCGTGCCGAAGCTGCTCGCGCAGCTTGGCGATCTCATCGATCTCGACACCAAGACGATTTCTGGACAGACGCTGCGCGATGTGGTTGCCGATGCAGAAGACGTGCCCGGACAGGAAGCTATCCGTCCGCGCGACAATCCGATCAAGCCCGAGGGCGGGCTTGCCGTCCTGCACGGCAATCTCGCGCCGCGCGGCGCGGTCATCAAGCAATCCGCGGCAAGCCCCAAGCTGTTGCAGCACACCGGGCGTGCCGTGGTGTTCGAATCCGTCGAGGACATGACCCTGCGGGTCGACGATCCCGATCTCGACGTCACCGCCGATGACGTGCTGGTGCTGCGCAATGCGGGACCGAAGGGGGCGCCCGGCATGCCGGAAGCGGGTTACCTGCCGATCCCGAAGAAGCTCGCGCGTGGTGGCACCAAGGACATGGTGCGCATCTCCGACGCGCGCATGAGCGGCACGGCCTTCGGCACCATCGTGCTCCACATCACGCCGGAATCCGCCGTCGGCGGGCCGCTTGCTCTGGTGAAGAATGGCGACATGATCCGGCTGGACGTTGCCAAGCGCAGCATCGAGCTTCTGGTTGACGATGCGGAGCTAGCGCGACGGCGGGCGGCGTTGAAGCCAGCGGCCGCGCCGGACAATAGCAGACGTGGCTATGCTTGGCTGTTCAACGAGACCATCTTGCAGGCCGACGAAGGCTGTGACTTCGATTTCATGCAGAGGACCGGACCAAAGACCGAGCAAAAGACCGAGAAGGGGTGAGCGACCACCCGCAAAACCGTTCAGCCGCAAAAGCGGCGAACCATAAAACAGGGGGAGACGATGATTGCACGATCCATGCTTGGGCTGGCGGCAACGGCCGCGATCCTGTTCGCAACTAGCGCATCCGCACAGGAGGTAAAGCACTATCGCTTCGCCTACGACCAGCCGCGCAACACCGGCTATTCGATCGCCGGCGATCTCTTTGCCGACAAGCTCAAGGAATTGAGCAAGGGCACCATGATCATCGATCAATATCCCGGCGCGCAGCTCGGCCAGGAGCCGCAGGTGCTCCAGCTCGTGAAGGCGGGCGACGTCGAATTCGCAATCATCTCCTCCGCCAACACCGCGACGATCTCGCCGCAGGCCGGCGTGATGTCGCTGCACTTTCTGTTCCGCGACGAAAATCACGTGATCAAGGGATTGGCCGACCCGAAAGTGTTCGAGGCGCTCAAGACGTTGATCGACGAGACCACGCAGGGCCTGCACGTCATTGCGACGGGCTCGCAGGGCGTGCGCCACATGTACTCCAAGCGGGAGATTCACAACGTCGGTGACATCAAGGGGCTGAAGGTCCGCGTGCAGGCGACTGCGACGGAGGACACAATGTTCCCGGCCTATGGCGCCCAGACCGTGCACATGCCCTTCGGCAGCGTCTACACTTCGCTGCAAACCGGCGTGGTCGACGTCGCCGAAAACAGCATCAACGTCTATCTCGTCAACAAGCATTACGAGGTGGCACCGGTGCTCAACATCACCGAGCACGAAGCCAACAACGCGCTGGTGTTCGTCTCCGACAAGCTCTGGCAAAGCCTCTCGGCCGAGCAGAAGCAGTGGGTGCAGACTGCGGCGAACGAGATCAGCTCGAAGGAGCCACAGAAGGCGTTCGATCTCGAGCGCAGCGCGGCCGAGAAGCTGAAGAAGATGGGCGTCAAGATCGTAGACAACGTCGACAAGAAGAGCTTTACGGCGATCGCCGATCCCTATCTCGACAAGCTCGCCAAGGATCTCGGCCCGCACGCCGAGAAGATCAAGAACCTGATCCGGTCGATCAACTAGGCCGCGTGCAGGCTTTTCTCTGCGTCGTCCCGGCGAAGGCCGGGACCCATAAACCACAGGATTGAGTTTGGCGAAGACTTGGAGTCGCCAGCTCGCGCAACAACTCCCTTTCGGGGCTATGGGTCCCGGCTTTCGCCGGGACGACGGGGACCAAAATGGCGATCGCCGACAAGCTCGTATTGCAACGCCAGCGTCATCTGAAATGGCGCTCGCTCGACTGGCTCGAGCTTGCGCTGATGATGCTTTGTGGCGTGCTGTGCTTCGGTTTCTCGCTCTCGGTGACCGCCGACATCGTCACGCGCACCATCGGTCATCCCTGGCTGTGGCTGCAGGAGGTCACCTCGACGCTGTTCATCTACGCGATCTTCATTGGCACGGCGGCCGCGACGCGGCGCAACGACCATCTCTATCTCACCGCGATCTCCGAGGCGATGCATGGCACGCCGCGGCTGATCGTCGAGGTCGTCATCCGCATCGTTGTGCTCGGCGTCGCCGCCTGCCTGATCTGGTACGGCTATCTCAACTATCTCCGTGGCTTCGGCAGTTTTCGTCTCCCGTCGGGCACGCCGATCGCCTCGCTCTATGCCATCATTCCGGTGTCGGGCGTCCTGATCGGCCTGTTCACCATCGAGCAGCTCGTCAACGGCCTGCGCAACGGTTTTGATCATCCCGAGCCGCCAGACGAAGTTGCTGCGCCTCCCGCGGCCGGCGAGAGAAGGGTGCAGCCGTGAGCGCACCCGTCGTCCTGGCGTTGATGTCGTTCTGCTTCCTTTTCTTCGGCTATCTCGGTGTGCCCGTGCCGTTCTCGCTGATGGCGGGCGTCTTCATTGGCGCAATCCTGTCCGACGTCTCGCTCGCCGCCATCATTCAGAAGATCTTTGACGGCGTCGATTCCGAGGCACTGCTGGCGATCCCGTTCTTCCTGCTGGTCGGCGAACTCATGAGCTCGGCGAACGTGGTGGTGCGTATCGCGAACCTCTCGGTATCGCTGGTCGGGCATATCAGGGGAGGGCTGTCCCAGGTCGTCGTCGTCTTCAGCATGTTCTTCTCGGAAATGTCAGGCTCGACCACGGCCGACGTCGCCGTGATGAGCCGTGCGCTGGGAGGCCCGATGAAGCGCGAAGGCTACGAGCCCGCATTCATCGCTGCGATCATTGCGTCGGCCTCGACCATTGCGGCGCTGGTGCCGCCGAGCATCACCGCGGTGGTCTATGGCGCCGTCGGCAACGTCTCGATCGCCGGCCTGTTCATGGCGGGCGTGGTGCCGGGCCTGATGATCGGCTTCGGCCTGATGATCTACTGCTATTTCTTTGGCCCCTCGGGCCTGCGCAAGCCGCGCGCGCCGCTGCGGCAGGTGGTGTTCGCTGCCGGCGATGCGGCCTTGCCGCTGATGATCCCGGTGATCCTGCTCGGCGGCATCTTGACCGGCTGGTTCACGCCGACGGAAGCCGGCGTCGTCGCCGTGGCCTGGATCATCCTGGTCGTGATCCCCGCACTGAACCGCGGCCACTTCAAGAAGATTCCGTACGATTTCTGCCTTGCCGGGCTGATCTTCGCGCTGCCGCTGATCACGATCGGCGCCGCCAACGCGTTCGGCTGGATGCTCGCCTATTTGCGCGGCGCGAACTACATCGCGGAATGGATCACCTCCATCGCCGGTAACGATCCGCACCTGATCATGCTCCTGATGGTGCTGCTGTTCACCGTCGTCGGCGACTTCATCGAGCCGGTGCCGACCATCATCATTTTCATGCCTCTGGTCAACGCGCTGACGGAGGCGGGCGACATCAACGGCGTGCATATGGGCGTGGTGCTGATCGCAACGCTCGCCTTCGGCCTGATCACGCCGCCCTATGGCCTCGTGCTGCTGATGGCATCGAAATTCGTCGGCATCAGCTTTGCGAAGGCGCTGCGCGCCGCGTTGCCGATCTACGTCGTGTTCTTCGCCACCATCGCGTTTGCGATCTATTTCCCGAGCGTGGTTTTGTGGCTGCCGCGGCACGTGCTTCCCGAGTCGGTCGGTTGCTTCAAATCGCCGGCGGGCACAGGCTATCTCTGCCCTCAGTAGGTTGGCGGCTATTTGCCCTTGCTGGTGAATTTCTTCACGGCCACCCGAAAATCGTCCGTGTGCATCGCCATAATGATCTTGTGCTCTTCTGCGTCGAGCTGCTGCCTCACCGGCGTCGTCGTGGCCTGATAGACGAGCGACTTTGTTCCCGCAATCGCCGCTGGCGGGGTTTGCGCGAGGCGCTCTGCGAGCTGCCGTGTGGCCGCCTTGAGCTCAGCCGCGGGAACGACCTTGGCGACGAGACCCCATTCGTGGGCCTGCTGCGCGGTAAAGCTGTCCTCCGCAAGGAAGATCTGCAGCGCGCGCCTTGTGCCGACGGTTCCTACAATCCCGACCGTGCTGCCGCCGTCGGGCGAGACGCCGATCTTGGCATAGGCCGGCGTGAACTTGGCATCTTCCGCGGCGATGCAGAGATCGGTGACGAAGGCCAGTCCCATGCCGGCACCGGCGGCCGAGCCGTGCACGCTCGAGAGCGACAATTTTGGCATGCGCCTGAGCGTCTCGATGAACGCGTGATAATGCTTCAAAAGCTCGCCGACGACCGGTGTCACCGTGTTAGCTTCGGCCGCAGCACCGATGGTCTGCAGATCGCCGCCGGCGCAAAAGGCGCGGCCTTCGCCTTCGATGACGATGACCCTGATCGCATCGGAGGCCTCGATCTCGACGGCGAGCTGCTCGAGCCTCTGCGCGATCGCGAGATTGATCGAGTTGAACGCTGCGGGGCGGTGGAGCGTGATGGTGGCGACGGGGCCGTCGATGCGCAGCAGGGCGGCATCGTCGGGGTGGGAGGCGGTGGACGCGGACATGGCAAATCCCCGGCAAGAGGTCTTTGCCGCAACTAAATCGCAGAAGGCGAGGGGAGACAATCCCTACCGTCAGTCGCTCTTGCGTTACCGGGAACGATAGGGTCAAATGGCGGTGCCATCGTTTAGGGACGGACACGAGCGCCGGCTCCTCGACCGACAAGGCCAGCAAGCCAAAATCAGCGAGAGAGAGGAGACGACATGGGTAACGCTCGTGTCCAGAAAGTTGGGCCGTTCCGATGACGGACGGTTCGGTGATCATCGTCGGCGCGGGCCATGGCGGCTACCAGGTTGCCGCGTCGCTCCGTCAGTCCGGCTTTGCCGGTCGCATCTGCCTGATCAATGACGAGGCGCATCCACCCTATCAGCGGCCGCCTTTGTCCAAGGCCTATATCAAGGGCTCGGCTGGCCCTGAAAGCCTGATGTTCCGGCCGGAGAAATTTTATACCGACCAGAAGATCGAGCTGATTGCGGGACGCGCGACCTCGATCGACCGCGCCGCGGGCAAGGTTCATCTCGCCTCCGGCGAGACGTTCGACTACGGCCACCTCGTGCTGGCGACGGGAGCGCGCAACCGGTTGCTTGATCTGCCCAACGCCAATCTGCCTGACGTCAAATACCTGCGTATCCTCGATGAAAGCGAGGCGTTGCGGAAGATCATCCCGTCAAAGACACGGGTCGTGGTGATCGGTGCCGGCTTCATCGGCCTCGAATTCGCATCTACCGCCCGGATCAAAGGGCTGGAGGTTGACGTGCTCGAGCTCGCACCGCGCGTGATGGCGCGGGCGGTGACGGCGGAGGTCTCGGAGTATTTCCAGGAGCGCCATCGCGAGGCAGGCATCCGCATCCATCTCGGCGTGCAGGCGACCAGCATCGAGGCCGAGGGCGGCGAGGTCACCGGTGTCTCCTTGAGCGACGGCCGGCATCTGCCGGCGGATCTTGTCGTGGTCGGCGTCGGTGTGTTGCCCAATATCGAGCTCGCGGCAGAGGCGGGGCTGCCGGTCGCCTCGGGCATCATCGTCGACGAATATCTCCTGACGGCCGATCCGAACATCTCGGCAGTCGGCGATTGTGCGCTGTTCGCGAGCCCGCGCTTCGGAGGCTCGCTGCGGCTGGAGTCGGTGCAGAACGCGACCGACCACGCCCGCTGCGTGGCGGCGCGGCTGACCGGTGACAAAAAGGTCTATGACGGCCAGCCCTGGTTCTGGAGCGACCAGGGCGATGACAAGCTGCAGATTGCGGGGCTGACGACAGGCTACGACCGCGTCGTGCTGCGCGGCGGTCCCACGAAGAAGGCGTTCTCGGCTTTCTGCTACAAGGGCGACAAGCTGCTCGGCATCGAATCCATCAATCGCGCCGGCGATCACATGTTCGGCCGTCGGCTGCTCGGCATGGACCGCTCGCTCGCTCCCGAGAACGCCGCGGACGAGACCTTCGATCTGAAGAGCGCGCTGGCTTGATCAGCGTTCGTTGAGGACAGCCGAAACTTCTTCCGCCGTCGGCATCGAAGGGCCGGCACCCATACGCTGCACGGAGATCGAGGCGGCGGCGTTGGCAAAGGCGAGCGCGTCGCGCAGGGCCGCGCCACCTGCAAGCTGAGCGGCCAGCGCGCCGACGAAGCAATCGCCGGCGCCGGTGGTGTCGACGGCCTTCACAACGCGGCCCGGCACGATCAGCTCCTCGCGGCCCGCGAGCGCGACGACGCCGCGCTTGCCGAGCGTGACGCAGATGGTCTGATCCGGGCTCGCCTGAAGCCGCCGCGCTGCATCTAGGATCCGCGCAACGTCGTCGCTGTCGGACAACGCCACGTCGGCGAGCAGGCCAAGCTCGGTCTCGTTCAGCACCAGCACGTCGACCAGTTCGAGCAGGTCGCGGCCGAATATCTGTGCCGGAGCCGGATTGAGCATCGTCTTCGCCTGCGCGGCGCGGGCACGCCGGAAAAAGGCAGCAATCGTGGGCAGCGGAATCTCGAACTGGCTGACGGCGACATCGCCCATCACCAGGGGTACAACGCCGACGTCCTCGGCGCTGACCAGCGCATTGGTGCCGGGAATGACGACGATGGTGTTGTCGGCCTCGGCGACCGTGATGATGGCGGTGCCGGTGTGGGCCTCCGCCGTCTCCTGGACATAGCCAAGATCGATGCCTTGACCTTCGAGGAACGCCTTCAGCTCTGTGCCGAAGGAGTCCTTGCCGAGCCGGCCGATCAGTGTCGTCCCCGCGCCAAGCCTTGAAGCCGCGACCGCCTGGTTCGCACCCTTACCGCCCGGGAAATACAGCACCTCTTTGCCGGCGACGGTCTCGCCGACCCTGGGATGGCGATTGGCGGTCGCCACCACATCCATGTTGATGCTACCGGCCACGAAGACACGCCCCATGTGAAACCCCAGCGAAGCCTAGACCCTCACCTCGAATTCCTGCCTGACTTTGGCGATGTCGACAAGGGTCGGCAGTCCGGCCTCGTTACCGAGGCGCTGGATCTTGTGGGTCGAGGCGGCGCGGGCGAAGTCGAAATGCTCGCGCCAGCTTTTACCGGGATGGGCGAGGTAGGAATAGATGTAAGCGCCGTGGAACACGTCGCCGGCGCCGTTGGTGTCGATCACGCGCTCGCGCGGGATCGGCATCGCGGGCATGATGTCAACCGCTCCGGTCTCGTTGTACCAGAGCAGGCCCTTCTCGCCCATGGTGACGCCGCCGATCTTGCAGCCGCGGCTCTTGAGATAATCGAGCATCTTGTCCGGCGTCAGATCCATCTGCTCGCACAGCCGCTCCGCGACGATTGCAACATCGATGAATTCAAGGAGCTCATGCGTGTTGGTGCGCAGGCCGCCGCCGTCGAGCGAGGTCAGAATGCCGGCCTCGCGGCACACCTTCGCGTAGTGGATCGCAGCATCCGGCTGGTGGCCGTCGATATGCAGCGCGCGACAACTGCCGAGATTGAGGATCGGGAAGGGATGGATGTGGTGATCGTCGCGGCAGCGGACGATCGCCCGCTTGCCGTCCTTGGGCATGATGAAGGACAGCGAGGACTGGTTGACCTTCCGGTTGTGCAGCGAGATCGCGTATTTGGCGCACATGTCCTGGAACATGCGGCCAAGCCAGTCGTTCGCGACGGTCGCGATCAGGTCGGGCACGATTCCCAGTTTGGCGCAGCAGAAAGCCGCCGTGACCGCATTGCCACCGAAGGAGACCGCGTAGGCGTCCGCCACGTGCTTCTCGTCGCCGGTCGGCATGTGGTCGGTAATGAAGGTGACGTCGATATAGGTCTGTCCGATAAAGAGAGCCTGCATTGGTTGTCCGTGATGCGCTGGGTGGTCCCGGCCGGCGGCATTACATTAGCACCGCTTCCGCGGATGGAACGCGGAAATTATTCGCAAAGGCACCGCCCTCAGCGCTTGAGGTGAGCATAGGGCCGGAATACGACCATCACTGGGCAATGCCAAGCCCGGACAAATGCCGTATTTCGAGCCGTTGTTCCGGGTCGATCAACTAAGGGGGGAACATGATCACCGGCCTCGATCACGTGGTCGCCCTGGTCAGCGATATCGCCGCCGCCAGGGCTGCCTATCAGACCCTGCTGGCACGGGCACCGGCCTGGCAAAACTCCGGCGACGGTGCCAACCGCGTACTGTTCACCCTCGACAACATGACGCTGGAATTGATGGCGCCGAGCGGCTTCAGCGTCACCGCCGACCGGATGCGCGCGCTGCTGGACGACCACGAGGGCATGCTCGCAAGCCTGTGCTTCCGCGTTGCAGACATTGGCAAGGTGCACCGGCGGCTCGACCGGGTGGCGCTGAAGCCGGAGCCGGTCACCGAGGTCGAGAGTCGCGACGACGAGAGCGGCGCGGTGCTGCACTGGAGGCGCACCCGCACGCCCACCGAGCTCACGCGCGGCGTGCGCATGTTCTTTCTCGAGCTCGCCGAGCAGCGCCCGATCTCGGCGGCAACCGACGTCGGCCCGATCGAAGGGCTCGACCACGTCGTGGTCGCGACCGAGGATTCCGAGCGTGCCGCGGCGCTCTATGGCGCCCGGCTCGGGCTCGACCTGGCGCTCGACCGCTCGCATCACGACTGGGGCCAGCTCATGTTCTTCCGCTGCGGCGATCTCATCGTCGAGGTGGTGCGGCGGCCGGTTGCGGGCGGTGACCTCACCCATGACCGGCTCTGGGGCCTGAGCTGGCGCGTCGCCGACATCGAAGCGACCCGCGCCCGCCTGATCGCCGCGGGCGTCGACGTCAGCGAGGTGCGCAACGGCCGAAAGCCGGGCACGAGGGTGATGACGGTGCGCACCGGCACCTGCGGCATCCAGACGATCCTCCTCGAGCGCGCACCAAAGCCGGCAGCGTGATCGCTCGCATTCTCAAACCCACGCGCGCGTGATACATGCAATCGGGACAAGTATTGGCGGGCAAGCGGTTTGGCGAAGGCAAAACGAACTCTCAAATGGCAGCGCGACCCGGAAGGGATGCGGCTTCGCATCCTCGAAGCCGCCAAGCAGGAGTTTTCGGCCCATGGCCTTGCGGGTGCCCGCGTCGATCGCATCGCGGCCAAGGCCGGCGCCAACAAGCGCATGCTCTACTACCACGTCGGCAAGAAGGACGAGCTTTATCTCGCGGTGCTGGAGGGCGCCTATGAGAAGATACGCAACGAGGAGCGGGGGCTCGATCTGGAGCATCTCGATCCGCCCGAGGCCATCAAGCGGCTGATCGAGTTCACCTGGAATTACTTTCTGCGAAACCCCGAATTCCTGTCGCTGCTCCAGACCGAGAACCTCGCGCGCGCAAGACATCTGAAACGCTCGACCAAGGTCAAGTCGATGCACTCGCCCTTCGTCGAGATGATCCGTGCCGTGGTCCGCCGTGGCGTCGAGAGCGGCGACTTCCAGGTCGCGGTCGATCCGGTGCAGCTCTACATCTCGATCGCGGCGCTCACCTTCTTCTATCTCTCCAACAGCGCCACGCTGAGCGTGATTTTCGGCCGCGACCTGCTCGCGAAAGACGCCAAGGAGGAGCGGCTCGCGCACATGGTCGGCCTCGTGCTGGCGGCACTGACCGGGCGCTCGGCGGAATTGTTCGACATGGTCAAGGCGCCGAAGCCGCGCGTGGCGCAGCACCAGCCGGTCTAGCCGGGGCCGACGGCAAACCAAAATCTCGAAAACAACCCCATGCAAAGTAGCCGGTAGCCGCCGGTCTGATGCCTTGCGCATTCCGCGAAGCCTTTGACGCGTCGGGTAAATCAGCGGCGCGAGGCCGTCATCGGCATGCCGTTCGACCCATCCTGCGCACTGCTTCGATAGCCCCAGCTGTCATCGCCCGCGAAAGCCGAAAGCGGGCGATCCAGTATTCCAGAGCAGTGCGAGGATACGTAGAAGCTGCGGCGTACTGGATTCCCCGCTTTCGCGGGGAATGACGCTGGAAGCGTGGCGCGACTGTTCCGCTATCTAAACGAAGAAACGGGAACAGCCGCAAAACGCCACAGGGAAAGCACTGGACAGTATTTATCCAACGAGTTAATTTCTCCCAAGATCGAACCCAAGAACCAAAAAGAAGACCGGGAGTGAGATGTGGCGGAGGCCAAACCGCAGAGTGCGCTGTCGAAAATGCTGAACGCGGTCTGGGTGCGGCCGTTCCTGTTCCTGGTATTCGTCGTCATTGCCTGGGATCTCGCGATCCGGCTGTTCAGGATTCCCGCCTACCAGATTCCGGCGCCGGCCGACGTCGTCGCGGTGCTGCGCACCGACTGGCCGGAACTGTTGCGACAGTGCTGGCCGACGACCTATGCAACGGTCTGCGGTTTCCTCCTGTCCGCGCTGTTCGGCATTCCCGTGGCGATGCTGATCGCAGGCTCGAAGACGGTCGAGAGCTACGTCTATCCGCTTCTGGTGTTCTCGCAGTCCGTGCCGAAGATCGCGATCGCGCCACTGTTCGTGGTCTGGTTCGGCTTCGGCATCATTCCAAAAGTGATTTCCGCATTCCTGCTCGGATTCTTCCCCGTGGTGGTTTCCGCCGTGCAGGGCTTCAAGTCGGTCGATCCTGATATGGTCGATCTCGCTCGCGCTATGCAGGGCAGTCGCTTCCAGGTGTTCCGCGCGGTGAACCTGCCGCATGCGCTACCGGCGATCTTCTCCGGCCTGAAAGTCTCCGTGACGCTCGCCGTCGTTGGCGCAGTTGTCGGCGAGTTCGTCGGTTCCAATTCCGGTATCGGCTACGTCATGCAGCGCTCGATCGGAACCTTCGACCTGCCGACGATGTTCGCGGCGCTGGTGATCCTGGCGCTGCTCGGCGTGGTGCTGTTCTGGATCGTCGACCGGATCGAGCGCCTCGTCATTCCCTGGCATGTCAGCCAGCGCGAGGACGTCATTTTTGCCTCTTAGAGCATGATCCGGAAAAGTGTGCAGCGGTTTTCCGATGCTCAAACAAAAGCTAAAACAACGAATGGCCAGCAACGGCCGAAACAAAACGACAAGGGAGAGACGTGATGAGGCGGTGGATAGGAGTTGTCTCGGTGACGCTGATGGCGCTCTTCGTCGCGCCGGCACAGGCCGCCGACAAGGTCGTGCTGATGCTCAACTGGTATGTCTATGGCGAGCACGCGCCGTTCTATTACGGCAAGGCCAAGGGCATTTACGCCGCTGAAGGCATCGACCTCGAGATCCAGGAAGGCCGCGGCTCGGCGGCAACGACGCAGGCCGTTGCGGCCAAGACCGCCGACTTCGGCTATGTCGACGTTCCCACCATGATGCGCGCCGCAATCAAGGGTGCGCCCGTGATCGCGACCGGCGTGCTGCTCCAGACCAGCCCGATGTCGGCGATGGGTTTTGTCGACAAGAACATCAGGAAGCCCGAGGACATCAAGGGCAAGACGGTAGCGATCACCCCCGCGGACTCGATGACGCAGATCTGGCCGTTGTTCCTGAAGAAGACTGGCCTGAAGGAGAGCGACTTCCAGACCGTTGCCGGTGACGGCCAGACCAAGCTCAACGCGGTCATCAACGGCCAGGCCGACCTCCTCCTCGGCTATGTCATGGACCAGTCGATGAAGATCAAGGATGCGACCGGCAAGGATGTTTATCCGATCAAGTTTGCCGACTACGGCATCAACATGGTCTCCTCGGGCATCATCGCCAACGCGGACTACGTGAAGGCCAATGCCGATCTCGTCCGCCGCTTCATGTCGGCGACGACCAAGGCGGTGGAAGCCGCTGAGAAGGACCCGACGGCCGCCGCGCAGTCGATCCTCGACGCCAATCCGAAGGGCGGCAAGATCGACACGCTGACGCAGGGCTTTGAGCTGACCATTCCGCTCTACCGGACCGCCGAGACCAAGAACAAGCGGCCGTTCCAGGTCACCGACCAGAACATGACCGATACGGTCAACCTCTTGGTCGAATATGGCGGTCTCGATGCCAAGGCCAAGGAGAACCCGAAGGCGTTCTACACCAACGACTATCTGCCGAAGGGCGACTCGTGAAATCGGCGGCCAAACCAAGCGACGTGCAGCCGGCCGCTCATCTTCGACTGGTGAGCGACCGGGCCGGCAGCGACACGTCGGGCATCAAGCTGTCCGGCGTGTCGAAAACCTATCGTTCGCGCGACGGCGGCGTGCCGTCGCTGCGGCCGCTCGACTTCCACATCAATGAGGGCGAGTTCTTTGTCGTGGTCGGCCCCTCCGGCTGCGGCAAGTCCACGTTGCTGAAACTGATCTCCGGGCTCTTGCCGCCGTCGAGCGGTGAAATCCTGGTCGACGGCGAGAAGGTGACGAAGCCGCACGGCAATGTCGGCATCGTCTTCCAGAACGCGCTGCTGCTACCGTGGCGCAACATCTTGACCAACGTGATGCTGCCGATCGACATGAAACGGCTGCCGCGGGCGAAATATCTCGAACGCGCGAAGCAATTGCTGAAGCTGGTCGGCCTCGAAGGGTTCGAGAAGAAGCTGCCCTGGCAGCTTTCCGGAGGCATGCAGCAGCGCGCCTCGATCTGCCGTGCGCTGGTGCACGATCCCAAGATCATGCTGATGGACGAGCCGTTCGGCGCGCTCGATGCGCTGACGCGCGAGCGCATGAACGTGGAGCTGATGCGAATCCAGCGCGAGACCGGCAAGACGGTGCTGCTGATCACGCATTCCATTTCAGAAGCCGTGTTCCTCGCTGACCGAGTCCTGGTCATGACCGAGCGGCCGGGCGCGATCGCGGCGATCTACGACGTGCCGCTGCCGCGTCCGCGTTCGCTCGACGTGATGGCCGACCCCGTCTTCACCGAGCTCGTGCAACGCATCCGCACGCACTTCTTCACGCAAGGTGCATTGGATTAAGGCAATGCGATTGGTTCTGGCCGTAGCCAAGAAGACGGTGCGCTTCCTCCCCCGCCTGCGGGGGAGGGTTGGGGAGAGGGTGTTTCCGCTCGCGAAAACCCTCCAGAGGAGAAAACCCTCACCCGGCACTTCGTGCCGAGCTCTCCCGCAAGCGGGAGAGCTGCACCGCGGCCGCGGCCAAACCTCGCTCACCAACCTCGTCAGGCCGTAACATGTCCCCGCGCCTGAAGCTGCGAGACATCGCATTTTTCGAACGGCCCGTGCGCTTCACGCGGCCGTTCCGTTTCGGCGCTGTCACCATCAGCGCAACGCCCCAGATCTTCGTGCGGGTCGAGATCGAGGTCGAGGGCAAGGGGACGGGTAGGGGAACCGCAGTCGGCGCCAGCGCCGAGCTGCTGGTGCCAAAATGGTTCGACAAGCGGCCAGAGCTCTCGCCGGAGCAGACGGTCGATGAGTTGCGCCGCTCGCTCGAGATCGCGCGCGAGCTCTATCTGGCGCAATCGGGATTCCATACCGCATTCGGCCTGCACGCCGTCTGTACCGGCGCGCATGTTGCCGCCTGCGCAAAAAGGGACATCCCAGCGCTCACGGCTGCCTACGGCCCCGCCGAGATCGACAAGGCCGTCCTGGATGCGCTGCTGCGGGCAGCCGGGACAAGTTTCTTCGATGGCATGACCGAGAACATCGCCGGTGTCGATGCCCGGCTTGCGCCCGATCTGGTCCGCGCCGACATCGCAAAATTCCTGGGCGACCGTAAGCCGCTGCTGCGGGTCGCGGTCAGGCACACGGTTGGTCTCGACGACAACATCGAAGGGAAGGGCGGCGTCGCTGATGCGCAGGAAAACCGCGGGGCGCGTTATTTCAAGCTCAAGCTTTCCGGCAATCCGCAAGATGATGCGAAGCGGCTGGCGCGCATCGGCACCGAGCTTGGGACGCTCGGACATGGCTACAAGGTTTCGCTCGACGCCAACGAACAATACGCCGATCTCGCCGCGCTGCACGCGCTGATCGATCGGCTTGACCGGGACGCGGCGCTACGGTCGATCGCGACGCGACTGCTCTACATCGAGCAGCCGATGCCCCGCGATATTACCCGGCAGACGCCGCTTGGCTCGCTCGCGGCACGCAGCTTCATCATCGACGAGGCCGACGATTCCTATGATGCCTTCCCGGCAGCGCGGGCGCTCGGTTATCGCGGCATTTCGTCGAAATCCTGCAAGGGCCTTTACAAGTCGATCATCAACGCTACCCGCGCCGCGAAATGGAGTGCCGGCGGCGAAAAGTTCTTCGTCACCAGCGAGGACCTGACCTGCCAGGCCGGCCTTGCAGTCCAGCAGGATCTCGCGCTCGGCGCCCTCATCGGCATCACCCACGCCGAGCGCAACGGCCACCACTATGCCGACGGCTTTGGCGATGCGCCCGCAGGCGAAGCAAGGGCGTTCGCGGTCGCGCACCCCGATCTCTATGCCGATACCGGCCGGGGCATCCGCCTTTCCATTCACGACGGCGATCTCCTGACGGGATCGCTCGCCATACCGGGCTTTGCGACGTCGGTCCATCCGGACTGGTCGGCACTGGCGCCGCTCGAGCAGCCAAGATCACTCCAGGAGCAATCGGCATGACCACGCAACGCCTCGGCCTCATCATGAACGGCGTCACCGGCCGCATGGGGCTCAACCAGCATCTGATCCGCTCGATCGTCGCGATCCGCGACCAGGGCGGCGTCAAGCTGAAGAACGGCGACCGCGTGATGCCCGATCCGATCCTGGTCGGCCGCAGCGCCGACAAGATCGAGCGGCTGGCAAAGCAGTTCAACATCACGCGCTGGACCACCGATCTCGATGCGGCGCTGGCCGACGAGAACGATAGCGTGTTCTTCGACGCCGCGACCACGCAGGCGCGACCGAACCTGCTGACCCGCGCGATCAACGCCGGCAAGCACGTCTATTGCGAGAAGCCGATTGCGACCAATTTCGAGGAAGCTGTCGAAGTGGTGCGGCTCGCCAACGCGAAGGGCGTCAAGCACGGCACGGTGCAGGACAAGCTGTTCCTTCCGGGATTGAAGAAGCTCGCGTTCCTGCGCGATTCCGGATTCTTCGGCCGCATCCTCTCGGTGCGCGGCGAGTTCGGCTATTGGGTATTCGAAGGCGGCTGGCAGGAGGCGCAGCGGCCATCCTGGAACTATCGCAATGAGGATGGCGGCGGCATCATCCTGGACATGGTCTGCCACTGGCGATACGTGCTCGACAATCTCTTTGGCGACGTCGAGAGCGTGGTCTGCATCGGCAACACCGACATTCCCGAACGCTATGACGAGCAGGGCCAGACGTACAAGGCGACGGCCGATGACTCCGCCTACGCCACCTTCCAGCTCAAGGGCGGCATCATCGCCCATATCAACATGTCCTGGGTCACGCGCGTCTATCGCGATGATCTCGTCACCTTCCAGGTCGACGGTACGCTCGGCTCGGCCGTGGCGGGCCTCTCCGACTGCATGATCCAGGCGCGCCAGGCGACGCCCCGGCCGGTGTGGAATCCCGACGAGAAGCGGCTGCATGATTTCTACGGCGACTGGCAGAAGTTGCCGGACAATGTCTCCTACGACAACGGCTTCAAGGAGCAGTGGGAGATGTACATCCGGCACGTCTGCGAGGATGCGCCGTACAAGTTCACGCTGCTCGAAGGCGCCAAGGGAGTACAGCTCGCCGAATGTGCGCTGAAGAGCTGGAAGGAGCGGCGCTGGATCGACGTTGCCCCGATCAAGGTCTGAGGAGGAAGCCATGAACAAGCCGGTCATGCCGACATCGTCCTTGTCGCTGAAACTGCCGAAGGCGGATCGTTCGATCGAGATCTATCGGCTTGCTGCCTCGCGCAGCTTCCCTGCAAAGCTCGAGGGCACGCTGAACCGCGTTGCGTTCTCGGCCGCGCACATGGTGGCTGATCCGCTCGCCGACAACGATCCCTGGCTCTCCGCCGCTATCGACTGGGACAAGACCATTGCCTTCCGCGAGCATGTCTGGGATCTCGGTCTTGGTGTTGCCGAAGCCATGGACACCGCGCAGCGCGGCATGGGGCTGGACTGGCCGACCTCGCTGGAATTGATCACGCGATCGGTCGCAGCCGCAAAGCGGCGCAACGCGCTGGTGTTCTCGGGGGCGGGTACCGATCACCTCGCGGTCGAGGATGCCAAAGGCCTCGACGACGTGATCCGCGCCTATGAGGAGCAGATTGCGGCGGTCGAGAAGGTCGGCGGCCGCATCATCCTGATGGCGTCGCGGGCGCTGGCAAGACTCGGCCGCAATGCCGACGACTACGCCAAGGTCTATGACCGTGTGTTGTCGCAAGTCCGCGAGCCCGTGATCATCCACTGGCTCGGAGACATGTTCGATCCGGCCCTGACGGGCTATTGGGGCACCACGGATCTGGACAAGGCGATGGATACCGCCGTCGCCATCATCAACGGCAATGCCGCCAAAGTCGATGGCGTCAAAGTCTCGCTGCTCGACAAGCAGCGCGAGATCGACATGCGCCGTCGCCTCGACCAGCGCATCAAGATGTACACCGGCGATGACTTCAACTATGCGGAGCTGATCGCCGGCGACGAAGAGGGCTTTTCGCACGCATTGCTCGGTATTTTCGACGCGATCGCGCCGGCGGCCTCCTATGCGCTGTCGCGGCTCGCGGCCGGCGACGAGGCCGGCTTCCACGACGTGCTGGGGCCGACCGTGCCGCTGTCGCGTCACGTCTTCAAGGCGCCGACGCGGTTCTACAAGACCGGCGTTGTGTTCATGGCCTATCTGAACGGCCACCAGGATCACTTCACCATGGTGGGCGGACAGGAGAGCGCGCGCTCGACGCTCCATCTGGCCGAGCTGTTCCGGCTCGCTGATCAGGCCGGGCTGCTCGCCAATCCGGAAGCCGCGACACAGCGGATGAAGACCGTGATGGCCTCACGCGGAATCGAAGCCTGATGCGCGACTTCTCTTCCGATCATCGCTGGCTGTCGCTGAACACGGCGACGGTCCGCAGGCAGGGCGACCTCGTCGCCATCATCGACGCCTGCGCGCGCCACGGCATTCGCGCCATCGATCCCTGGCGCGATCAGGTCGCCAATGTGGGGCTCGACCGTGCCGTGCGCGCGGTGCGCGACGCCGGGCTGGAGCTCTCGGGCTATTGCCGTGGCGGCATGTTCACGTCCGACGCTGCGCGCCGCACGGAGGTGCGCGACGACAATCGCCGCTGCGTGGACGAAGCCAAGGCGCTCGGCGCCTCCTGCATCGTGCTGGTCGTCGGCGGCCTGCCGCAATATTCGCGGCCGGGCAGTGGCGCCTCGAAAGATATCGTCTCAGCGCGTGCGCAGGTCGAGGATGCTCTCGGTGAAATGCTCGACTACGCCAGTCAAGCAAGACTGCCGCTTGCGATCGAGCCGTTGCATCCGGCTTATGCCGCGGACCGCGCCTGCGTGAACACGACGAAGCAGGCGCTCGATATCTGCGACCGGCTCGATCCCGGTCGCAGCGGTACGTTGGGCGTCGCGCTCGACGTCTATCACATCTGGTGGGATCCGGAGCTGATGAGCCAGATCGCGCGCGCGGGCCAGGATCGCCTGCTGGCGTTCCATGTCTGCGACTGGCTGGTGCCGACGAAGGACATCCTCAACGACCGCGGCATGATGGGCGACGGGGTGATCGATATCAAATCGGTGCGCTCCGCGGTCGAGGCCCAAGGCTATGCCGGCTATTCCGAGATCGAGATCTTCTCCAATGACTGGTGGGACGAGCCGATGGATGAGGTGTTGCGCACCTGCATCGAACGGCACCGGAGCGTGGTGTAGGATCGGTACTCAGGCAGCGATGCGAAAATCACTGGCTTGCAATCACTGGCTTGCCGTCCGGGGCAGCGCGTTGAAGCGCCTTCTGCTCGCTGCTCAGCGTCGCATAGAACTCGTCCAACGCCGGCTGCACCCGATTGGCGAAATCGTTCGTTGTTGATGGCCACCGGCCTTGGGATCTTCCGACGCAGGCAGCCGTCACTCCAGCTTGTCTGCCGTAGGCATTCGGGCCTTGGCCGAAAATGCGAGACACGTTTCGAAACTCACTCCTTGTCGCGGTGCTCGAGCTCCAGCGTCACCAGCCTCGCCAGCAGGGTCGCCGGATAGAGCTGTCCGAATATGGCTTCGAGATTGCAGAGGCTGCGAACGATGGGATGCACGGGTGCAACGTCGCCGTAGCCGGTCGTCGTCATGGTTGCGAAGCTGAAATAGATCACTTGGCTTGCCAGCGCCGGACTATCTTGCACCTTCATGCCGGAAAAGGCTTCCGGCACGAGCGATCCGACGAAGGTGAAAAGAGCTGCGAAGATCACGGCGACGGTGAAGTAGAGCAGGACGGCGCCGATGACGCGATGAAAATTGATGCGCCCGGGTGCAAAGGTCGCGCGCGCCACAGCCCACGCCATCGCGACGCCGAGGATGAACCATGAGCCGGCGAAGAGGTTGAGGTCGAGCAGCGAGGGCGAGTGGAAGCGCAGGACGGCGCCGATGACGATCATGACGAGTGCGAGCAGCATCGCCGCGACCGCGATCGGACTCCCCGAGATGATGAAGATGCCGCAAACGAGCAGCAGCGCGAGTACGAGCTCGGATACCTGGAAGGCGAAGATTCCGAGGGCCTGGAGCGGCGCAACGACGAACATCATGACGACGAGGAGTCCGGTCAGCGCCGTCAAGAGCGGATCGGCCCAGCGCTTACGCAAGCTCTCGATGCTCATGTGTTTCCTCGCCACCCATCAGCCGATCGAGCACGGCACGCTGAGGAAGCCGCGGAACCGGACGCGGCCGCCACGCACGGGCTTCCCGCTCAAGGCATAGTTCGGGAAGCGCGCCAGGAAGTGCGAAATCGCGATGGCGCCTTCCAGCCGCGCCAGCGCCATGCCGGCGCATTGATGCGCGCCGGTGGCGAAGGCGAGATGGCGGTTAGGTGCGCGCGCGATGTCGAAGACTTCGGGATCAGGAAATTGCGCGGGATCGCGGTTCGCAGCGCCAATGCACAGCGTAATCGAGGTGCCGGCCTCCAACGCCACGCCGCCGAGCTCGACCGGCTCGGTGGTCATGCGGTTGCCGAGCTGGTTTGAGCTCTCGTAGCGCAGCATCTCCTCGACCGCCGTCTTGATCAGTTCGGGGTTCTGGATCAGCCGCTGCTTCTGGTCGGGATGGCGGTCGAGTGCCACGAGGCCGTTGCCGATGAGGTTGGTGGTGGTCTCATGGCCGGCATTGAGCAGGAAGATGCAATTGTGCAGCAGCTCGGTCTCGGTCAGCCGTTCGCCATTGTCCTCGCCGCTATCTTCTCCCTGGATCAGGCGCGTCAGCACGTCGCGCTCGGGATTGCCGGGTTTTTGGCGCCGGCGCGCGACAAGCGTTGTGAGATAGGCAAGGAAATCCTTCACCGCTTGATTGCCGCGTGCAAAAGCTTCCGGCGAGATGACTGGCTCGAGCGCGCCCAAAATCGCCAGCGACCAGCCGCGCAGCGGCTCGCGCTCGTCATGGGGGACGTCAAGCAGGTTGCCGATCACCTCGATGGGGATGGAGGCGGCGAAGTCGCCGATCAGTTCGCAGTCGC
The DNA here is from genome assembly GCF_059803475.1 of Bradyrhizobium sp. UFLA05-89. NCBI lineage: Bacteria > Pseudomonadati > Pseudomonadota > Alphaproteobacteria > Hyphomicrobiales > Nitrobacteraceae > Bradyrhizobium > Bradyrhizobium sp. UFLA05-89. Next base: position 173,094 of record NZ_JBANBA010000001.1, read on the forward strand.
CTTTGTCAGCGATGGCATCGAGCAGCCGATCGACCAGCGCAACCAGATCGACCTCCATGCTGGCGATCGCGCGCGGCGACAGCGCGCCCATGATCAGGCGCCGCACGCGGGTGTGGGCGGGCGGATCGTTGAAGACGAGGCTCGTGGTGTGGTGCTCGTAGAGCAGGGAGGCGCCGTATTTCGGCGCGAACTCCTTCTTCTTGTCCGAGCTGAACGATCTCGTGTTCTTGTAGGCGGCGACCAGATCGTCATAGCGCGTCAGGAACACCGTGCCGTTCGGCAGGCGCTTGACCGGCTCGTTCTCCCGCAGTGCACGATAGGTGGGATAGGGGTTGTCGTAGAATTCCGCGGTCAGCTTCTCCAGGTCGAAGCTCGCCGCCAGCTCTCTCGCGTGTGCGTTCATCCCGCTATACTCACCGGTTAAAGCCGATATGCCGTTATTGTTCTTCGAACGACGCGTGCGTCCGTCTAGACTTCTTCCGACTTGCTAGCCGACTGGACACCAAAATGCACGCGCGCACTGATGCTGATGCCCCGCCGTCATGGCCTGACGAGATCTTCGCGGCCCTGGAGCGCTTCGATGTCCGGCAGGTGCCTTATGTGCCCGATGCCGGACACTCCAAACTCATCGAGCGCGTGCTCGCGTCCTCCAGCATGCGCGGCATTCCGCTGACGACCGAGGAGGAGGGCGTGGCGCTGCTTGCCGGCGCTTGGACTGGCGGACAGCGCGGCGTGCTGCTGATGCAGTCGAGCGGGGTCGGCAATTGCATCAACATGCTGTCGCTGATCCCGATCCTGCGCTTTCCGTTCCTCACGCTGGTGACGATGCGCGGCGAATGGGGCGAGTTCAATCCCTGGCAGGTACCAATGGGATCGACCACGCAGGGCGTGTTCGAACTCTCCGGCGTTAAGGTGCTGCGCGCGTCGCAGGCCGCCGAAGTGCCGGCCGTGCTGGAGGCCGCCGCAGCGCAGGCCTACAACGCGTTGACGCCGACCGCCGTTCTCCTGTCGCAGCGCCTGATCGGTGCCAAGGTTTTCACCAAATGAGCAAGACCAATCTCCTCGATCGCCGCCAGGTCGTCACCGCGCTGCTTGCGAACCGCAGGGATGTGGTCGCGATCGGTGGTCTCGGCGCCTCGACCAACGACATCAGCGCCGCCGGTGACCATGCGCGCAACTTCTATCTCTGGGGCGGCATGGGCGGCGCCGCGATGATTGGCCTGGGGCTGGCGCTGGCCCAGCCAAAACTGCCGGTGCTGGTCATCACCGGCGATGGCGAGATGCTGATGGGTATGGGGAGTCTTGCCACCATCGGCCTGCAGAAGCCCGCCAATCTCTCGATCGTGGTGCTGGACAACGAACGCTATGGCGAGACCGGTGGCCAGACCAGTCACACCTCGGCCGCCGCCGATCTCGTCGGCGTCGCCAAGGCCTGCGGTATCAAGGACAGCCGGGCGATCTCCACCATGGCGGAGGTCGAGGCCTTCGCCGCGTCCGTCCATGACGTCTCGGCCGGCCCCCGCTTTGCCAATGTGAAGATCGACAGTGCCGAGCTGACCCGGATCCTGCCCACGCGCGACGGCACCTACATCGTCAACCGGCTGCGCGGCGACCTCGGGTTCCCGCCGATCTAGCTCAGTGCCGGCGGCCCAGGGGGCGATATCCCGCCGAGTCGCCAACGCATTTTGGTTGCATCGCAGCATCCTGCTTGACTTTTGCGTGGGTGAGTGCTTACTCACTCACATGAGCTCATTGCGTATGACCAGCGACCTGAGGAGGCAACTCATCCTCGGTGCCGCTAAACGTTGTTTTGCCCGTCACGGGTATACCGGCACCACGACCAAGAGCGTGGCGGCCGCCGCTGCCATTTCCGAGGCGCTGCTGTTCAAGCATTTTCCGTCCAAGGCGGCGCTCTATGCCGAAATCCTCAGCGACGAGTGCGAGGCCGATCCGGCTCTGATGGAGCTTCTTGAGCGTGAGCCGTCGACGGCCACCCTGGTCGAGCTGATCCGCAGCATGGTCGAGCACTTCATGCAGGTCGCCGACAGCCCGGATCAGGAAGAGGCGCAGCGCCTGCGGCTGATGGTCACTAGCCATCTGGATGATGGCGAATTTGCTCGTCTGCTCTATGCCAAGATCGAGCATCTGATCGGAGCCGTCTTCGTCGCCTCGCTGGAGCGTGCGGTGGCGGCGGGGGACGCGAGGCCCTGCGCAACGGCGCCGCTCAACCTGTTCTGGTTCGCGCACCATTCGCTGATGACGGCTGCGCTGACCAGGCTGCCGGCCACGCCCTGCCTCGCTTACGGCAAGGCGGACGATCTGGAAGGGCAGCTCTGTGAGTTTCTCCTGAGAGGTATCGGACTTAACGACGCCGCAATTGCTTCGCATCTGGGCCGCGCTTTGGCGCCGGGTGCCGGCAAGGCGGCGATTGCAGAAAGTGCATGACATGAACATCGTGGCTGAACACAAGATATCGGGCGAACCGATCGACAAGGCGCCCAAGCGCCCGGTGAAGCCGGTGCGCTGGTTCATCATTGTCGGTTTGCTGCTCGGCGCACTCGTCGGCGGGCTGGTCTGGTTCAATTCGTTCCGTGGCCAGATGATCAAGCAGTTCTTCGCCAACAACAAGCCGCCGCCGGTGAGCGTCAGCGCGGCCGAGGCGAAGAACGAGGTGGTGCCGAATCTGTTGACCGCGGTCGGCGAGCTCGCCGCCGTGCATCAGGTCAATGTCACCGCCGACGTCAACGGCCGTGTCACGGAGATCAAGTTCGAGCCGGGCGCGCATGTCGAGGAAGGCACGCCACTGGTGCAGCTGTTCGACGCGCCGGAGCAGGGCGATCTCGCCAACTTCAAGGCGCAGGCGACCGTCGCGCAACTCTCGCTCGATCGTGCCAAGCAGCTCGCCGCGCGCCAGTTCAGTCCGCAGGCGACCGTCGACCAGGCGCAAGCCTCCTACGATCAGGCGATGGCAGGCATAGCCAAGACGGAAGCGCTGATCTCGCAGAAGCTGGTGCGGGCGCCGTTCTCCGGCGATCTCGGCGTGCGCAAGGTCGAGGTCGGCCAGTATCTCACCGCGGGCACGGCGATCGTGTCGCTGACGGATCTGTCGGTGCTGTGGGCCAACTTCACGGTGACGGAGAAGGACTCAGGCAATCTCAAGGTCGGCCAGGCCGTGCGGCTGAAGGTTGATGCCTATCCGGGCCGCGTCTTCGAGGGCAAGATCACCACCATCGAACCGCAAATCGCGAGCGACACCCGCAACATCCGCGTGCAGGCGACGATCGCGAACCCGGGCAAGATCCTCAAGCCAGGCATGTTCGTGACCACCACCGTGGTGCTGCCGGACAAGCCGCCGGTGATCACCGTTCCGGAGACATCGGTCGACTACACGCTCTATGGCGACTCCGTGTTCGTCATCACCGAGAAGAAGGAGGATGACGGCAAGACCAGCCTGAATGCGGTGCGCACCTTCGTGCAGACCGGCAACCGGGTCGAAGGCCGCGTCGAGATCCTGAAGGGCCTGAAGCCGGGCGACAAGGTCGTCGCCGTCGGCCAGCTCAAGCTGCAATCGGGTGCGCCGGTGGCGATTTCGTCCGATCCGGCACCGGCCGTTCCTGCGCAGCCGCCGCGCTACTGATTGACGCGCTCGCGTGATCCGGCCTGACGCCGGATCACGCCACTCAAGCAAACGAATTCGAGATCGCCGCGATGGCCTTTACCGATATCTTCATCAAGCGACCGGTCCTGTCGGTCGTCGTCAGCCTGCTGATCCTGCTGATCGGCTTGCGCGCGGCGATGGTGCTGCCGATCCGGCAATATCCGAAACTGTCGAACACGGTCGTCAACGTCACGACGGTGTACCCGGGCGCGTCCGCTGACCTGATCCAGGGCTTCATCACGACGCCGATCGAGCAGGCGGTCGCCTCGGCCGAGGGTGTCGACTACATCACCTCGTCCTCGGTGCAGGGCACCTCGACGATCCAGATCTACATCAAGCTGAACTTCGATCCGAACCAGGCGCTCACCGAGGTGCTCGCCAAGGTGAACTCGGTCAAATATCTGATCCCGAAGGAATCGAACGACCCGATCGTTACCAAGACGACCGGCCAGACCACGGCCGTCATGTATCTCGGCTTCTCCTCGGAGGAGCTGTCGGGCTCTGCGATCTCGGACTATCTGACGCGCGTGGTGCAGCCGGTGCTGTCGACCGTCGACGGCGTGGCGTCGGCCGACATTCTGGGCGGCCAGACCTTTGCGATGCGGCTGTGGCTTGATCCAGTGAAGATGGCCGGCCGCAACGTGTCGCCCGGCGATGTCGCGGCCGCGATCACCGCCAACAACTTCCAGTCGGCGGCTGGCCAGACCAAGGGCTATCTGATCGTCTCGAACATCTCGACGAACACGGGCCTGACCGACGTCAACCAGTTCAGGAAGATGATCGTCAAGGCCAAGGACGGCGGCTTCGTCCGGATGGAGGACATCGCAACCGTCGAGCTTGCTGCCCAGAGCACGGATGCGAGCGTCGCCTTCAATGGCGAGCACGCGATCTTCATCGGCGTGCAGGCCACCCCGCAAGGCAACCCGCTGACGCTGGTGAAGGGCGTGCGCGCGCTGTTCCCCGAGCTCGAGCGCAATCTGCCGCCGTCGATGAAGATGAAGGTCGCCTACGACTCGACCAAGTTCATCCAGTCGTCGATCGACGAGGTCGAGAAGACGCTGGGCGAGGCCGTGATCATCGTCATCGTGGTGATCTTCCTGTTCCTGGCCTCATTCCGCTCGGTGATCATTCCCGTCGTCACCATCCCCCTGTCGATGATCGGCGTCTGTACGCTGATGCTCGCATTCGGCTTCAGCTTCAACCTGCTGACGCTGCTCGCGATGGTGCTCGCGATCGGTCTCGTGGTCGACGACGCCATCGTGGTGGTGGAGAACATCCACCGCCATCTGGAGGAGGGCAAGTCACCGGTGCAGGCGGCCCTGCAAGGCGCGCGCGAAATCGTCGGCCCCGTCATCTCGATGACCATCACGCTTGCAGCCGTGTACGCGCCGATCGGCTTCCTCGGCGGCCTCACCGGCTCGCTGTTCCGCGAATTCGCGTTCACGCTGGCGGGCTCGGTGATCGTGTCGGGCGTCATCGCGCTGACGCTGTCGCCGATGATGTGCTCGGTGCTGCTCAAGAACACCGAAGAGGGCCGTTTCGCCAAGCTCGTCAACAAGGTGTTCGGCGCCGTGACGCGCTGGTACGGCCGCAGGCTCGACCGCTCGCTCGACTACAAGGCGGTGACCGGCCTGTTCGCGCTGACGATCCTCGGCCTCGTCGGCTTCCTCTATATGCACACCTCGAAGGAGCTGGCGCCGGAAGAAGACCAGGGCATCGTGTTCGCGGTGACCAAGGCGCCGAAATACGCCAATATCGACTATCTCGATTTCTATGGCGAAAAGCTCGACAAGAAATTTCAAAGCTTCCCCGAGACCGACTTGCGCTTCGTGCTGAACGGCATCAACGGCCCTCAGGGCGGCATCGCCGGCATGCTGCTCAAGCCCTGGGACGAGCGTCAGCGTTCGTCGATCAAGCTTAAGCCGCTGGTGCAGGCCGAGCTCTCCAAGATCGAGGGCGTGCAGGCGTTCGCCTTCAACCTGCCGCCGCTCCCGGGCGGCCCGGGCGGCCTGCCGGTGCAGATGGTGATCAACTCGACCGCGGGCTTCCAGACCGTCTATGAGCAGATGGAGAAGCTGAAGGATGCTGCGCGCAAGAGCGGCATGTTCATCGTCTCCGATAGCGATCTCGCCTTCAACCAGCCGACGGTGAAGGTGAGGATCGATCGTACCAAGGCGCAGGACCTCGGCATCAACATGCAGAACGTCGGTAGTGCGCTGGCCGTGCTGCTCGGCGGCAACTACATCAACCGCTTCAACCTGGAGGGGCGCTCCTACCAGGTGATCCCGCAGGTTCCGCGGGAGAAGCGGCTCTCGCCGGAGGCGCTCGACGGTTACTACGTCACGACCAACACCGGCCAGCAGGTTCCGCTGTCCACCGTCCTGTCGCTCGAGACCTCGACCGAGCCGAACTCGCTGACGCACTATAATCAGCTGAACTCGGCGACCTTCTCGGCCGTGCCGATGCCAGGCGTCACCGTCGGTGCGGCGGTCGACTTCCTCGAAGGCGAGGCCAAGAAGCTGCCGCAAGGCTTCAGCCACGACTATCTCGCCGACAGCAGGCAATACGTGCAGGAAGGCAATCAGCTCGCAATCACCTTTGCTTTCGCGCTGATCATCATCTTCCTGGTGCTGGCGGCGCAGTTCGAGAGCCTGCGCGATCCGCTGGTCATCATGATCTCGGTGCCGATGGCGATCGTCGGTGCGCTGATCCCGCTGTTCTTCGGTGCGGCGACGATGAACATCTACACCCAGGTCGGCCTGCTGACACTCGTCGGCCTGATCACCAAGCACGGCATCCTGATGGTGGAGTTCGCCAACGAGCTCCAGGTCAACGAACGGCTCGATCGCCGTTCGGCGATCGAGATGTCGGCTCGCATCCGTCTGCGGCCGATCCTGATGACGACGGCCGCGATGGTCACCGGCCTGATCCCGCTGCTGACCGCGAGCGGCGCGGGTGCCGCCAGTCGCTTCTCGATCGGCCTCGTGGTCGTGGCCGGCATGTCGATCGGCACGCTGTTCACGCTGTTCGTGCTGCCGGCAGTCTACGTGGTGCTCGCGACCGACCACCGCGCCAAGACCGAATCCGAGCGGAACAAGCAGATCGAGGCGCTGGATATGGACTCCAGCGCGCTGCGGCCGACCTGAGGCCGTTCAATCCAAGGTGAAGAGCGGCAATGGCACATCGCCATTGCCGCTTTTTTCTTGTCCCTGCTAGACTTCTGCCGCGCAAAGGTTGCACCAGGGCAGGGAAGGCATGATGAGGCGGCGCGAATTCCTGGGAGGGCTTGGCTGCATTTCGCTGTTGTGTCCGGGTTCGGTCGCGGCACAGGGCAGCAAAACCTACCGTCTCGGCACGCTGACACCGATCGTGCCCATTTCGGAGACGAGACCGGGCGGCAAGATCCTGATCAAGGTGCTCGGCGAGCGTGGCTTCAACCTCGGTCAGAATCTCAGTCTCGAGCCCCGCGGCGCGGCAGGCGATGTTGCCAAGCTCCCCTCGCTGATCGCGGAGCTGAAGTCCAGGAGCGTCGATGCCATTGTCATCATAGGCTACCCGACGGCCATAGCCGCCAAGGCGGCGGGCATACCCATTGTCGCGGCAAGCGGCATCGGCGATCCCGTCGAGACCCGGCTCATTGAAAGCCTTGCCCATCCCGGCGGCAACATCACCGGCATTTCGGACGTCGCGGCGACGCTCAGTGCCAAGCGGCTGGCGTTGTTGAAGGAGATGTCGCCGAAACTGACCAAGGTCGCCATGCTCTGGAACAAGGACGACCTCGGCATGACCATGCGCTATCAGGCATCGGCGAAGGCCGCCCAGGCGCTTGGGCTGACCGTGCAGGCCCTCGGCGTCCGCGAGCCCGACGATTTCGACGAGGCCTTCTCGGTGATGTCAGGCGATTTGCCGGACGGCATCCTGATGGTGGCGGATGCGCTCACCATTCTCAACCGAAAGCGGGTGTTCGAGTTCGCCGCCGTCCGGAAGCTGCCGGCGATCTACGAAAATGATGATTTCGCCCGCGACGGCGGGCTGATGTCCTACGGACCGGACGTGTCGGAATGTTTCGAGCGGGCGGCAGCACTGGTCGCTCGCATTTTCAATGGAGCGAACCCCGGCGATTTGCCGTTCGAGCAGCCGACCCGCTATCCCCTGGTGCTCAACCTGAAGACGGCGAAGGCGACTGGACTCGAGATTCCGCCCACCTTGCTGGCCCTCGCAGACGAAGTCATCGAGTAACCTTGTGCGCTGCGGCAAGAGACAAGCCCGGGCCTTCTTGCTAGGTTTGGCGGGATGAGCATTTCCCTCCATCCCGACACGCCGCAGGGCCGGTCGCTGCCTGGTAGCGCAGCGGCGGGCGATGTTGCTTCCGGTGACGGCGCGCGGCCCGGGATCCGGACCCGGCTGTTCACCAAATATGTCGGGCTGTTCGTGGCTGTGGTGGCGGTTGCGCTGCTCGCCAACGGTCTCTTCGAGGTGTTCTTCTATTATCGTGAGCACAAGGCCGCGCTGATCCGCGTTCAGCGCGAGCAGGCCGAGGCGGCCGCCGCCAAGATCAGCCAGTTCGTCAAGGAGATCGAGAGCCAGCTTGGCTGGACCACGCAACTGCCGTGGTCGGCCGGCTCGATCGAGCAGCGCCGCTTCGATGCGCTGCGGCTGCTGCGCCAGGTTCCGGCCATCACCGAACTCGCCCAGGTGGATTCGACCGGCAAGGAGCGCTTGCGTGTCTCGCGCCTGGCGATGGACGTCGTCGATAGCGGGATCGATCTTTCCAATGACGCGAAATTCACCGAAGCCGTTGCGCACAAGGTCTATTACGGGCCGGTCTATTTCCGGAGAGAATCCGAGCCCTACATGACGCTGGCGCTCGCCGGCACGCGCAAGGACGCCGGCGTCAGCATCGCGGAAGTCAATCTCAAGCTGATCTGGGACGTCGTCTCGCAGATCAAGGTCGGCGAGCACGGGCATGCCTATGTGGTTGGCTCGCAGGGCCGGCTGATCGCACATCCAGACATCAGCCTGGTGTTGCGCAACACCGACATGTCCAGGCTCGAGCAGGTGCGCGCCGCGCAGACCGGTGGCGGGACCATGCCCGACTCGTTGCAGGAGGCGACCAATCTCCAGGGACAGAAGGTGCTGACCGCGTCCGCGCCGATCGCGCCGCTGGGCTGGACCATGTTCGTGGAGCTTCCGGTCGAGGAGGCCTATGCCTCGCTCTATGCCTCCCTGCAACGTCTCGCCATCGTGCTGCTCGCAGCATCCATCTTCGCGGTGCTCGCAGGGATTTTCCTGGCGCGGCGCATGGTCGGCCCGATCCAGGCCCTGCGCACCGGCGCCGAGCGCATCGGCGGTGGCGACTTCTCGCAGCGTATCTCGATCAAGACCGGCGACGAGCTGGAAGGGCTCGCCAACCAGTTCAACGACATGGGCGCGCGCTTGCAGGAGTCCTATGCGGACCTGGAGAACAAGGTCGAGCAGCGCACGGCGGAGCTGAGTGAATCCCTCCAGCAGCAGACGGCAACCTCGGAGGTTCTGGAGACGATCAGTTCGTCCGCCGGCGAACTGCAGCCGGTCTTCAACAAGATGTTGCAGAATGCAACGCGGGTCTGCGGCGCAAGCTTTGGCGTCATGGATCTCTGGGACGGAGAGCGATACAGTCTGGTATCGGACTACAATCTTCCCCCGGAATTTGCAGCCACGCGGCGGCACGATGGCACGATTGCTCCACATCCCGAGAGCGGCCTTGCCCAGGTTGTCAGGACGCATCAGGTAGCCCAGGTCCTCGACGTTCGCGAAGGCCCTGCCTATCGTGCCGGATCCGAGATGGCGGTCTTGCTCGCCGATGTCGGGGGTGCGCGCACGACGCTCATGGTGCCGCTGTTGCGGGAGAGCGAGCTGGTCGGCGTGATCACGATCTTTCGCCGGGAGGTTCGCGCGTTCACCGACAAGCAGATCGCGTTGGTGGAGAATTTTGCCAATCAGGCGGTCATTGCGATCGAGAACGCTCGACTGCTCAAGCAGCTTCGTGAGCGCACCAATGAGCTCTCGCAATCCCTCGACGAGCTGCGCACCGCGCAGGACCGCCTGATCCAGACCGAAAAGCTGGCTTCGCTGGGGCAGCTCACCGCCGGCATCGCCCACGAGATCAAGAACCCGCTCAACTTCGTCAACAATTTCTCCTCGGTGTCGACGGAGTTGATCGACGAACTCAACGAGGTCATGCAATCGGTAGGCCTCGACGACAAGACCAAGGAGGAGGTCGCCGAGCTCACCTACATGCTCAAGGGTAACCTCGAGAAAGTAGTACAGCACGGCAAGCGCGCCGATTCCATCGTCAAGAACATGCTGCTGCATTCGCGCGAAGGCTCGGGCGAGCGGCGGGCGGCAGACATCAACGCGCTCGTCGAGGAGAGCCTCAATCTTGCCTATCACGGCGCGCGTGCCGAAAAGCCGGGTTTCAACATCACGCTCAAGCGCGACCTCGATCCGGCCGCCGGCATGCTCGACATCTATCCGCAGGAGATCACCCGCGTCTTCCTCAACCTGATCTCGAACGGCTTCTATGCCGCGACCAAACGGAAGGAGCAGGTGGGCGACGGTTTCGAGCCGACGCTGAGCGCCTCAACCAGGAATCTCGGCAACAAGGTCGAAATCAGGATCCGCGACAACGGCACCGGCATCCCGCCCGAGGTGAAGGAGAAAATGTTCAATCCGTTCTTCACCACCAAGCCGGCCGGCGAGGGAACCGGGCTTGGCCTGTCCATGAGTCACGACATCGTGGTGAAACAGCATGGCGGCACAGTCGACGTAAACACTGAGCCGGGTGCTTTCACCGAATTCATCATTACGCTGCCGCGCATGCTGGCAGAAGGCCATACCGGAGGCAGGAATTGAACGTCTATATCCTTGTCGTCGACGACGAGCCCGACGTTGAGGCGCTGTTTCGTCAACATTTCCGGCGCGACCTGCGCGCCGGCCGTTTCCAGATGGAGTTCGCACCGTCCGCGCCGGTGGCGATCGAACGCGCCGTCGCGGTGCGCGACGCCTCGCTGATCCTGATCCTTTCCGACATCAATATGCCCGGCATGAGCGGGCTCGAGATGTTGCCGAAGGTGCGCGCGGCACGTCCGGATGTGCCCGTGATCATGATCACGGCCTACGGCGATGCGGAAACACGGCGGAAGGCGATCGAGCGCGGCGCGGTCGGGCTTCTGACCAAGCCGATCGACTTTGCGCTGCTGCGGCAGGAGATCGACACCAGGCTCGAGCAAGCGGCATGACATCCACGATTCTCGTTGTCGATGATGAGCCCGATCTGGAGGCGCTGGTCCTCCAGAAGTTTCGTAGGCAGATTCGCGAGGGGCTTGTCAGCTTCATGTTTGCCCATGACGGCATCGAGGCGCTGCAATCGATCGAGCTGCATCCTCATGTCGACCTGGTGGTATCAGACATCAACATGCCGCGGATGGACGGGCTGTCGCTGCTCCAGAAGCTCCAGGAGGCCGAGGACAAGAAGTCGACGATCATCGTCTCTGCCTATGGCGACATGAGCAACATCCGGACCGCGATGAATCGCGGCGCCTTCGACTTCCTGACCAAGCCGATTGATTTTGCGGATCTGGAGATGACGATCCAGAAGACCATCCGCCACGTCGAGACGCTGCGCGAGGCGCGGCGCCGGCAGGCGGAAGCCGAGCGTGCCCATGCCTCGCTGTCGCGCTACTTCTCGCCCGAGATCGCCAAGCGTCTGGCCGCGGCGAGCGGCGAGAGCGACGGCATGGAGGTGCAGTGGCGCGACGTGGCGACCATTTTCACCGACATCACCGGTTTCACGACGCTGGTCGAGAGTGCTGCGCCGGAAACGCTGGGCGGGCTCCTCAACGCCTATGTCGGCGGCATGACCGACATCGTGTTCCAGCACGAAGGCACCGTTGCGAAGATCATCGGCGACGCCATTCAAGTGCTGTTCAATGCCCCCGGGGATCAACCCGATTTTGCGACACGCGCGGTCGCCTGCGCCCACGATCTCGATATATGGGCCGAGGACTTCCGCCTGCGCTGGAAGGACAAGGGCGTCAATTTCGGCACGACACGCATCGGCGTCCATGCCGGGCCCGCGCTGGTCGGTAATTTCGGCGGCAGCCGTTTCTTCGACTACACTGCCTATGGCGACACTATCAACACGGCGGCACGGCTGGAAGCCGCCAACAAGTACCTGGGCACGCGCATCTGCGTCAGCGCCACCATCGCCAAGGAGGCCGCGAATTTTCGGGGCCGCCCGGTAGGCGACCTCATGTTGCGCGGCCGCAGCGAGCCGCTCCGGGCCTTCGAGCCGCTTCCGCCGGCGAGATTCGAAACACCTCTGACGACGCAATACTCCGAAGCCTTTGCCAAGCTTGAGGCGGGCGACGTCGCGGCCATGCCAGCCTTCGCCGCGCTGGTCGGCATGCACGCCGACGATGCGCTGGCCGGCTTGCACCTCAAGCGCCTGCTCAACGGCGCCAAGGGCGTCCGCATGCAATTGGAATAGGGATTCGAAAATGACCCGCGAATTCTCTGCCGGCAACTATCGTTTCATTCCGTCCGTGTTCCAGTATTCGGCGGGTGCCGCCGCCGATCCCGGCTACGAGATCGAGCGGGTTCGCTTGGATCGCCTGGCGCCGCTCGCGGAAGGATTTGCCCTGGCCGCCAAGTTGATCCGGGAGGCCGGGCGTCCGCTGACCGCGTTCTGCGCCTGCGAGCTGCGCTCGCCGGCCGCGTTCACGGAAGAAGGCTTCCGCAACTTCAATCTGCACTACGTCAAAACGCTGTCCGAGTGGGGCATCTTCGATGGCACCACCAATCCGGTGGCACGCAGCAATGTCTGTCCCGAGATCGACCCACCCACTGAACCTTCCTTCCATGCGTTCTCCTTCACGCGGCCGACGCGATCGAGCACACCGACCTTCGTGATCGCCGGCGGTGCCGAGGCGCGCGAGGGGAGCGGCAGCTATGTCGAGCGCAGCGTGCGCTACCGGGACCTCAGCCCGGAGGGCATCACGGAGAAGGTCCGCTTCACCGCCGCGCAGATGGAAAGCCGCCTTGCGGCATTCGGCTTCGGCTGGAAGGAGACGACCGCCGTGCAGGCCTATTCGATCCGCGATTTCCACCACGCGCTGGCCGACGAGCTGGTGCGTCGCGGCGCCTTGCGCTCCGGCCTCACCTGGCATTTCGCGCGGCCGCCGGTGGTCGATCTCGAATTCGAGATGGATTGCCGGCGCGTGGTGCGCGAAGTCGTGATCTGAAATCCTCATCCTGAGGAGCGGCCGTCAGGCCGCGTCTCGAAGGATGGCCCCGGGGCGAGAGCGGGGCCTCATGGTTCGAGACGCGCGCAAGAGCGCGCTCCTCACCATGAGGAACGCCTCAGCGCTGGCGCGGATCGAGCGCGTCGCGCAGGCCGTCGCCGAGCAGGTTCAGGGATAGCACCACCAGGAAGATCGCAAGGCCAGGCCAGATCGCCATCCACGGCGCCTGCGTCAGGAAGCGCTGCGCCGCGTTGAGCATGCTGCCCCAGGACGGAGCCGGCGGCTGCTGGCCGAGGCCGAGAAACGACAGAGCGGCTTCCGCGATGATCGCCGCGGCGATCGACAGCGTGGCCTGCACCAGCAGCGCCGGCAGGATGTTCGGCAGGATGTGAGCGAATGCGATCCGCCAGGACGGGTTGCCGAGCGCGCGCGCCGCCTCGACATAGTCCTCGGCCTTGACGCTCAACACCTGGCCGCGGGTCAGGCGGATGAATACTGGGGTGGCCGAGATGCCGATTGCGATCATGGCGTTGCCGAGGCTCGGGCCCAGGAACGCCGCGAGCGCGATAGCCAGGATCAGGAACGGGCATGCGAGCATCGCATCGGTGATCCGGCTGATCAGCGCGTCGGTGAAGCCGCCGCGGTAGCCGGCGAGCAGGCCGAGCGGTACGCCGATGCCAAGCGCAATCGCGACCGAGATGGCGCCGGCGAGCAGCGAGGCGCGCGCACCGTAGATGACCCGGCTCAATATGTCGCGGCCGAGCTCGTCGGTGCCGAACCAATGCAGCGCGGTGGGGGCTTTTCGCACCAGGCTCCAGCTCGTGGCGACGGGATCGTAGGGAACGATCAGCGGCGCCAGCAGGGCCAGCAGGATGAACGTCGTCATCACGACGAGCCCCATGACCGCCGCCTTGCGCTTGAACAGGCGCCGCCGGGCGCGCCGTGCGGGGCTGTCGAGCTCGCTCGTATCAGTGACGGGATGGGCTGAGAGAACGGCGTCGGTCATGACCTAGCCCCTCAGCCGCGGGTTGACGAGGATATAGGCGATGTCGGCGATCAGGTTGAGCGTGATGTAGATCGTCGCGGTGACCAGCACCACGCCCTGCACGACTGCGTAGTCGCGGTTGAACACGGCGTCTACGATCAGCTTGCCGAAGCCGGGAATGGAAAAGATCTGCTCGGTCAGCACCGCGCCCGACAAGAGTGTGCCGAGCTCGAGCGCACCGAGCGTGATCACCGGCGTCAGCGCATTGCGCATGGCGTGCTTGAGGATGACGGTCCGCTCCAGGAGGCCTTTGGCGCGCGCGGTGCGGACATAGTCGCTCTCCAGCACCTGGAGCATGGCGCTGCGCGTATGCCGCATCAGGATCGCGGCGATGGCATTGCCGAGCACGAAGGCTGGCATGATCGTGGCGGCAAGGCTCGCGCGCCAGTCCTCCGTCAGCGGTATATAGCCGGAGGCCGGCAGCCAGCCGAGCTCGATCGAGAACAGGAAGATCAGCATGATGCCGAGCCAGAAGTTCGGCGTCGAGATGCCCCACAGCGCAAACAGGTTGGCGCCGTAGTCCCAGGCCGTGCCTTTCTTGACCGCCGAGACGATGCCTGCGGGGATCCCGATCAGGAACGCGATCAGAATTGCCATCGACGCGAGCTGCAACGTCACGGGCAGCTTCTGCGCGATCAGCGCGCGCACCGGCATCTTGTTGCGCAGGGACTCCCCGAAGTCGCCGGTCAGAACGCCCCTGACCCAATAGGCGTATTGCACGGGGATCGGCTGATCGAGCCGGTATTGCTGGCGGATCTGCGCGATCACGGCGGGATCCCGCTCTTCGCCGGCCATCACCAGCGCCGGATCACCCGGCAGGAGCTGCTGGAGCGAGAAGATCAGCACCGACACGAAGAACAGCGTCGGTATGATCTGCGCAAGACGGCGGGCGAGGAAGTTCAGCATCCCCGGGACGTCACTTCAGCTTGAGGCCGATGACGCGCACGAGGCCGTCCGGCATCTGCTTGTAACCTTCCAGCCTGGTCGTGTGGGCGATGATGATGCGGCGGTGGTAGAGATAGAGGATCGGCTCCTCCTCCTGAACCAGCTTCGCCAGAGTCTCATAGATCGCCTTGCGCTTGTCGGGATCGCTGACGAGCCGGGCCTCCTCGAGCGCCTTGTCGGCCTGCGCATTATTCCACGCGCCGTAATTTTGCGGCGCGTCGCTGTGCAGGAAGATGTAGGAGTTGCCGTCGGGATCGACGCGGCCGCTCCAGGCGAGCACGAAGGCCTGGTAATCGCCGGCCTCGGCCTGCTTGAGTCCGGTCGCAAACTCAGTGACACGGATCTTCATGTCGAACCCGGCTTCCGCCGCCATCGACTGGATCACCTGCGCCGGCGTTTCGGTTTCCGCGCCTTTCGGCACCAGGAAATCGACGCTGACAGGCGGCGTCACGCCGGCTTCCTTCAGCAGCGCCTTGGCCTTCTCCACGTTGCGGGCGCGGACCGGAACGGCCTTCTGATAAAAGGGATGGTCGGGATTGACCCATTGGTTGCCGACCTGAAACTCGCCGTTGAAAACGACCTGATTGATGGCGTCCCGGTCGATGGCAAGATCGAGCGCCTGGCGCACCTTGGCGGACTGGCTGAGCGGCCCCTTGGCCTTGTCCTTGCCGATGTTGAGCGTGACGCCCTGATAGCCGAGCTCGATCGCGGTCGCGACCTTCAGCCGCGAGTCGGCCCGCACGTCCTTCAGATCGGTCGCGAGTACGCGCTCGATCAGGTCGAGCCCGCCGGATTTCAAATTGGCAAGCCGCACCGTGGAATCGACGATTGGCTGGAACACGACGCGGTCGATGAAGACATTGTCCTTGTTCCAATAGTCGGCGAATTTCTCGAACACGATGCGGTCCTGCTGCACGCGCTCGACGAATTTGTAGGGACCGGCGCAGACCGGATGCAGGCCGAACTTGTCGCCTTCGGCTTTGGCTGCCTTCGGCGAGACCATCATGCCGGCGCGGTCGGTGAGCTGCGCGAGCAGCGGCGAGAATGGCGCCTTCAGCACCAGTCTGATGGTGAGGGGATCGACCACCTCGACATGGTCGACCGAGGCGAGCTCGGGCTTGCGGAACGAGCCCGGGAAGGTGAGGTGTCGCTCGAGGGAGAACTTTGCGGCTTCCGCGTCGAACGGCTCGCCATCGTGGAATTTCACGCCGGGGCGGAGCTTGATGACGAGCGCCTTGCCGTCGTCGGCGGTCTCGCTCGACAGCGCGAGCTGCGGCACGATGTTCAGCTTCTCGTCGATGTCGAACAGCTTGTCGCAGAATGCGGAGAACACGATGCGGCCGACATAGGTGCGCGCCATGGTCGGATCGAGGATATCGGGGTCCTCGGCAAGCCCGATGCGCAGCGTGGTCTGGGCCTGCGCGGCGCCGAGTGACACCAGCAATGCGGCGGCGGTGGCCGCGAGGCGGAACATCTTCATTGCATCATCCCCAAGGCTATCAAGACTCATCTGACATGACTGGCGGCTATCTCGGTGTTGCCGGTGCATCTTGTATACCAACCCCGGAGGGGCCAGCGCCTTCCGTCTTTCGGCTGAAGGCGGCAACCAATTTCGCGAGCGCCGGCGACAAAGCGTGCGGGGCGGGCAGGATGGCATCGGCCGGGGGCAGCTCGGCGACGCGGTGACATGCAGTGGTATGGCCGCTGCTGTCAGCCAAAAGTTGCGGTGCCTCGCTGCGGCAGCGGTCGACCACGAACGGGCAGCGGGTGTGGAAGCGGCACCCTGCCGGCGGGGCGAGCGCGCTCGGCATCTCGCCCTTGAGCAGGATGGTGCTTCGCTTTGCGTGCGGTTGCGGCAGAGGAATCGCGGACAGAAGTGCGCGGCTATAGGGATGGCGCGGCGCGGCGAACAGCGCGTCGGCGTCGGCCGTCTCGACGATGTGGCCAAGGTTCATCACGGCAACACGGTCGGCGATATGCTTCACCACGGCAAGATCGTGCGAGACGAAGATGTAGGCGAGGCCGAGCCGATCCTGGAGCTCCCGCAGCAGATTCAGGATCTGAGAGCGGATGGAGACATCGAGCGCCGAGACCGGCTCGTCACAGATGATCAGCCTGGGCTCGACCGCGAGCGCCCGCGCAATCGCGATACGCTGGCGCTGGCCGCCGGAGAATTCATGCGGATAGCGGCGAGCCAGCCGCGATTCCAGTCCGACGAGCTGCAAAAGTTCCGCAACGCGCTCGCGCCGGCGCGATGGCGGGACGAGATTATGCAGCGCGAGCGGCTCGGTCAGGATCTGGCTGACCGTCATGCGCGGGTTGAGCGAGGCGTAAGGATCCTGAAAGATGATCTGCGCCTTTCGGCGAAAGGCGCGCAGCGCATCGGCGTTGAGCGCGAGCAGATCGCGACCTTCGAAGCGAACGCTACCGGCATCCGGCTCGATCAGCCGCAGCACCAGCCGGCTGACCGTCGACTTGCCGCAGCCGGATTCGCCGACCAGCGCCAGCGTCTTGCCTGCTTCGAGTGCAAAGCTGACTCCGTCGACGGCCTTGACCAGGGACTTGGGCCTGCCGAGCAGCGAGCGCTCGGCAACGAAATGCTTGACCAGATTTTCGACCTCGAGCAGCGCCATCACGACACCAACTGCTCGAGCGGCGCGCGGATGCAGCGCGAGAGATGGCCGGCGCTCACTTCGGCAAGCGGCGGCGGCGCTTTCGTGCAGGCCTCCAGCATGAACGGGCACCTTGCAGCAAAGCGGCAGGCGGCCGGCGGATGTGCCATGTTCGGCACCATGCCTTCGATCGTTGCAAGCTGCTCGGCGCGGTGGTCGAGGCGCGGGATCGAGCCGAGCAGGCCGACGGTATAGGGATGCTGCGGCGAGGCGAACAGCTCGTCCACTGGCGCGCGCTCGACGATCTCGCCGGCATACATCACGGCGACCTCGTCGCAGACTTCGGCGACGACGCCGAGATCATGGGTGATCAGGATGATGGCAGCGCCGCTCGCCGCCTTCAATTCGCGCATCAGTTCCAGGATCTGAGCCTGCAAGGTGACGTCGAGCGCCGTGGTCGGCTCGTCGGCGATCAAAAGGCGCGGGTCGCAGGCAAGCGCCATTGCGATCATCACGCGCTGGCGCATGCCGCCGGAGAGCTTATGCGGGTATTCGTCGATGCGCCGTTCGGGGGAGGGAATGTGGACGCGGCGGAGCAGCTCGATCGCCCGCTCGCGGGCGTTCTTCCTCGAGCCGCCGCGGTGGCGCAAAATCGTCTCGATGATCTGGTCGCCGATGGTGAAGCTCGGATTGAGCGAGGTCATCGGTTCCTGGAAGATCATCGCGAGCCGATTGCCGCGCAGGTCGCGCAGGCTCTTGTCGGAGCTTTGCAGGAGATCAACGCCATCGAAGCGGATGTAGCCGGTGACCTCGCTGGTCTGCCTCGGCAACAGTCCCATGATCGCAAGCGACGTCACGCTCTTGCCGCAACCGGATTCGCCGACGAGGCCGAGCGTCGCTCCATTGGCGACGCTGAGATCGACGCTGTCCACCGCGTGGGTGATGCGACCATCGTCGCCGTGGAAGCGGACGCGCAGGTTCTCGATCTTGATGAGGGGCGCCGCGCTCATTGCTCTGTCGTGCGGGCCGCTGCGATGCGGGCATCGACCACGGCGCGGTCGGTGATCCCGGCCGGGTTCCGGCGCGTCGGCAGCGAGGCGCGGAAATGCACCCAGAGTTCGTTGCTGACCTGCTCAAGCCGTGCCAGTTCGGCAAGCGGATCGAGATGATCGTCGACGCGCAGGTCGAGCGCGGACCATTCCTCCTCGCCATGGATGAGCAAGGCAGCAGACTGCTTGCCGCGCTTGTCGCCGCCGGCGGCTTCTCCGGCCCGCATCGCCGCCAGCAGGCGGCGCGGGAAGGGCAGGCTGTCATTGGCGATGTAGGTCTTTGCCGTCTCGCTGAGGACGTCGGGGCCGGCGAGCATGTTGCCGGCAATGGAGAAGCCGTTTCCCGCCGTGTGTCCGCACCAGTCGATGCAGTCGCGGCCGGTGTGCGCCGCGACTTCACCGCTGGCATCCATGATGTGGACTTGGCGGCTTTCACGGCCATCATCGGTCGCGAGCAGCGCCGCGAGTACGTCATGCGCATTCAGACCTTCGCGCAACAGCTTGACGCCGTCGATGCCATAATAGGGATTGACGAAAGCCTGCGTCGCGATGGCGCCGAGGCCAGCGGCGATGAAGGGGACGCGCGCGCCGACGGCGAAGAAGCGCGTCGCAACCGCGATGCCGAACTGGCCGGTGGCAGGATCTCGCGCGATGATCGACCAGGTCATGTTGTGCTCGTCTCGGTCAGCGCCCTGCCGCGTATCCCTGCATACCCCGTGGATTCGCCGCGGCGCGTCGGCGCCCCCCGACGCGCGATGCGGCGGTAAGGCGGCCTTCGGACCAGTCGGGACCGACCTCCACGATATGCCCGCGCTCGCGCAAATTCTCGATCGTCGCCTTCGGCACGCGGTTCTCCACGACGAGCACGCCGGGTCGCGCGGTGCGTGGCCAGAACGAGATCGGGAAATGCTCCGAATGCCATGCCGGCGCGTCGATCGCCTCCTGGAGATTGAGGTTGCAATGGACATGCCGCAAGAAGAACTGCGTGATCCACTGATCCTGCTGGTCACCGCCCGGGGATCCCCAGGCGAGATACGGCTCGCCGTCACGCAGCGCCATGGTCGGCGACAGCGTGGTGCGCGGACGCTTGCCCGGCGCGAGCGAGGCGGGGTGACCTTCCTCCAGCCAGAACATCTGGGCGCGGCTGCCCAGACAGAAGCCGAGCTCCGGAATGACCGGCGAGGATTGTAGCCAGCCGCCCGACGGCGTCGAGGACACCATGTTGCCGGCCTTGTCGATGATGTCGAAATGCACGGTGTCGCCGCGTACCTCGCCGAACCTGCCGACGGTGGGCTCGCCGGCGCCGAGCGCGCCGACCGCCTCGCGTTGGCCTTCGGCGCGGCGCAGCTTGACGACCCCGCCAAAGCCTTCGACCGAGCCGGGCCGGAAGTCGAGCGAGGCTTTTTCGGTGACGAGCTTGCGGCGCTCGTCGTTATAGGCATCCGACAACAGCGTTGTGATCGGGATCTCGTTGAACTTGGGATCGCCGTAGAACTTTTCGCGGTCAGCGAAAGCGAGCTTGGCGCATTCGATCTGGACATGGATGAACTCGGGGCCCGTCGGATCGAGCCCGTCGAGGGCAAAGCCTTTGAGCAGCGCAAGCTGTTGGAGCGTGACCGGACCCTGACTCCAGACGCCGGCCTTGCAGACGGTGTAGCGGCCGTAGTCGTAGGTCAGCGGCGCCTCGATCGTCGGTTGCCAGCGCGCCATGTCGTCGGCCGAGAGAACGCCACGATGCGGCGCGCCGCTGACGTCCATCACCTCCTGCGTCCGGCAGAACCTGTCGATGGCCTCCGCGACAAAGCCTTTCGACCAGGCGTTTCGCGCGCGCTCGATCTCGGCATCGCGGCCACCGCCGCCGCTTTCGGCTTCGCTGAGAATGCGGGCGTAGGTCGCCGCGAGAGTCTTATTGGTGAAGAGTGTGCCGGGCTTCGGCACCTCGCCGTTCGGAAGATAGACAGCGGCCGACGTCGGCCAGTGCTTGCGGAACAGTTGCTCGACGGTCTTGATCGTGGCGCAGGCGCGCTCGACCAGCGGATAACCGTCGCGTGCGTAGGAGATCGCGGGCTCAAGCACGTCGCGCACACGCATCGTGCCGTAGTCGCGGAGCAGCAGCATCCACGATTCGAAGGTGCCGGGGACGCAGGCCGCAAGGAGGCCAGTGCCGGGCACCATATCCAGGCCTTCGCTCTTGTAGTGGGCAATGGTGGCGCGCGCCGGTGCCGGTCCCTGGCCGCAGATCACCTCGGTGCGGCCGCGCTTGACGTCATACACGATGATGGGCACGTCCCCGCCGGGGCCGTTGAGATGCGGCTCGACCACCTGAAGCGTGAAGGCGGTCGCGACGCCGGCGTCAAACGCGTTGCCGCCTTTTTCGAGGATGGCCATGCCGACGGCGGTCGCGATCCAGTGCGTGGTGGCGACGACCCCGAACGTGCCTTCGATCTCGGGCCGCGTCGTGAAGGGATCGGGATTGACATTGCTGGCCATGGGGGGTCACTTTTCTTGTTTGCTGCGGCCACAATTGATCACAGGCACGACCCGCTGCCAATTGCGCGGGCAGCATGGCACGCGCGCGTCACGCCGGTACCGGCGCGGTGTTGACGGCGTGGCAGGCGACGCCGTCGATCAGTTGCGGCGTCTTCTTGCGGCAGAGATCGAAGGCGAGAGGGCAGCGCGGATTGAAGGCGCAGCCCGGCGGCGGATTGATCGGATTCGGGATCTCGCCCTTGACCGGAATACGCTGGCGGCCGGACATCGCCAGATCCGGCACCGCGCCGAGCAGCATCTTGGTGTAGGGCATGCGCGGGCGCGCGAACAGCTCACGGCCTTCGGCGATTTCGACGATGCGGCCGAGATACATCACGCCGACGCGGCTCGCCATGTGGCGAACGACTGCAAGATTGTGGCTGATGAACATGTAGGTGAGGCCGAACTTGTCCTGGAGGTCGCGCATCAGGTTGAGGATCTGCGCCTGCACGGACACGTCGAGCGCCGAGGTCGGCTCGTCGCAGACGATGAACTCGGCGTCGGACGCCAGCACGCGCGCGATCGCGATGCGCTGGCGCTGGCCGCCGGAGAACTCATGCGGGTATTTCAGCCGGTCGTCGGGATGCAGCCCCACCAGGCTCAACAATTCACCGACGCGGGCCTGGATGTCGCGCTCGCCCTGGATCAGGTCGAAGGCGCGGATCGGCTCGGCGATGATGGCGTCGACCCGGAAACGCGGATTGAGACTCGCATAAGGATCCTGGAAGATCATCTGGATGCGGCGGCGCAAGCGGCGACGCGCCGGCGCCTGCTTCGGATCGGTCATCGAGACGCCGTCGATCAGGACCTGGCCCGAACTCGGCGGCAACAGCCCGACGACCATCCGTGCGACCGTCGTCTTGCCCGAGCCGGATTCTCCGACCAGCGCAAAAGTCTCACCCTTGTTGATGTCGAAGGTGACGCCGTCGACGGCCTTGAGATATTCGAGATGGCCGCCTTCGATCACCCGGTTCAACCATGGCTTCGAGACGTCGAAGACGCGGCGCAAGTTCCTGGCCTGGACGAAGGATGCGCTCATGCTGCGCTCTCCGCGGGGACGTTGTCATAGAGATGGCACGCGACCGATTGCGCGCCCTGGGCAAGCGGCTCGGGCCGCTCGACCCGGCAGCGGTCGAACGCAAAGGCGCAGCGCGGATTGAACGAACAGCCGCGCGGGATCGCCGACAGACGCGGCATGGAGCCGGGGATCTGCACCAGGCGCTTGTCTTCGCCGGCGAGCGTCGGGATCGCGCCCATCAGACCCTTGGCGTAGGGGTGCAGCGGATTCTTCACGACATCCTGCACCGGGCCGATCTCGGCGACGCGGCCGGCATACATCACCGCGACGCGGTCGGAGGTCTCTGCGATCACGCCCATGTCGTGGGTTACCAGCATCACGGCGGTGCCGTGGTCGCGTCCGAGCCGCTTGATCAGCGAGATGATCTGCGCCTGCACGGAGACGTCGAGCGCGGTGGTCGGCTCGTCCGCGATGATCAGCTCCGGCTCGGCGCAGATCGCGAGCGCAATCACCACGCGCTGGCGCATGCCACCGGAGAATTCGTGGGGATAGCCGTCGATGCGCTTCTCCGGCGCGGGGATGCCGACCTCGGCGAGGAGATCGATGGCGCGGCGGCGCGCGGCCTGCTCGGACAGGTTCAGATGCGTGCGGATCGTCTCCACGATCTGGTCGCCGATCTTGTAGAGCGGGTTCAGCGAGGTCAGCGGATCCTGGAAGATCATGCCGATCCGCTTGCCTCGGACGCGGCGCATTTCCTCCGGCGGCAGGTTGTCGATGCGCGTGCCGGCGAGAAGGATCTCGCCGCCGGCGATGCGGCCGGGCGGATCGATCAGGCCAATCACGGCGAGCCCGGTGACCGACTTGCCCGCGCCGGACTCGCCGACCACGCCCAGCACCTCGCCCTTGGCGATATCAAAGGAGACGTCGTCGATCGCGCGCAGCGTGCCGCGACGGGAGGCGAACTCCACCTGAAGGTTACGCACGGAGAGAACTGTGTCGGTCATGAACGAGGTGGACTCACCTGAGCTTGGGATTGAGTGCGTCGCGCAGCCAGTCGCCGAGCAGGTTGATGGAGAGGATCAGCGCCGCGAGCGCGAGGCCGGGGAAGGCGACGATCCACCATTCGCCGGCGAACAGATAGTTGTTGCCGATGCGGATCAGCGTGCCGAGCGAGGGCATGGTCTCGGGCATGCCCGAGCCGAGGAACGACAGCGTCGCCTCGGTGATGATCGCCAGCGCCAGGTTGATGGTGGCGATGACAAGGATCGGCCCCATCGTGTTCGGCAGCACATGGCGCAGCATGATCACGGGGGCGGGGAGGCCGATCAGTTGCGCTGCGGCAACGTAATCCTTGTTCTTCTCGACCATCACCGAGCCGCGCACCGTGCGGGCATATTGCACCCAGAAGCTCAGGCCGATCGCGAGCACCAGCACACCCAGCATGCTCATCTCGTCGAGCTTGTTGCCGAGCACCGATTTGGCGATGCCGTTGACGAGAAGCGCGATCAGGATCGCGGGGAAGGAGAGCTGCACGTCGGCGACGCGCATGATCAGGCCGTCGACGGCGCCGCCGAAATAGCCCGCGGTCAAGCCGAGCAGAATGCCGAGCGCACCGGACAAGACGACACCGAGCACGCCGACGACGAGAGAGATCCGCAGCCCGTAGAGGATCGCGGAGAGCACGTCGCGGCCCTGCTCGTCGGTGCCGAGCAGGAACGGGCTCTGGCCGTCGGCGGTCCAGAGTGGCGAGATGCGCGAATTCAGGAGCTGGAGCTGCGCCGGATCAAACGGATTCTGCACGGCCAGCAATGAGGCGAAGATGGCGAGCAGGAAGAACAGCAGCGTGATCGCAGCCGCGATCATGGTGATCCTGGAGCGGCGGAAGGAATAGAACAGGTCGCTCTCGACGGCGCGCTTGAACCAGCCGGAATGGGCCGCACTGCGCGCGAGGGGCTCTTCCGTTTTGTGCTGGACGACGGCCTCGCTCATCTCAGTGTGCCCGGCTGACCGTCGAGCGCAAGCGCGGATCGACGATGGTGTAGAGGATGTCGACGACGAGATTGATGGTGACGAAGATCAGGGACACCATCATCAAATACGCTGCCATGATCGGGATATCGACATTCTGAACGGCCTGGACGAACAACAAGCCCATTCCCGGCCACTGGAATACCGTCTCGGTGATGATCGCAAATGCAATTACCGAGCCAAATTGCAGGCCGGCCACCGTGATCACAGGAACCAGCGTGTTCCGCAACGCGTGGCCGAAATGGATCGCGCGTGTCGTGAGGCCGCGGGCGCGGGCGAAGCGGATATAGTCGGTGCGCATCACCTCCAGCATCTCGGCGCGCACCAGGCGCATGATCAGCGTCATCTGGAACAGGCCAAGCGTGATCGAGGGCATGATCAGCGCCTTCAATCCGGAGAGCGTGAGAAGCCCCGTCGTCCACCAGCCGATATGAACGACGTCGCCGCGGCCGAACGAGGGCAGCCAGCCAAGCGTCACCGAGAACAGATAGATCAGCAGGACGCCGATCAGGAAAGTCGGCAGCGAGATGCCGATCAGCGAGATCGCCTGGAATGCATGCGCGAGCCAGGTGTCGCGGCGGAGCGCCGAATAGACGCCCATCAGTATGCCGCCTACCATCGCGAAGATGGTGGCGCAGATCGCGAGCTCGAGCGTCGCCGGCATCCGCTCCATCAACAGATTCGTGACCGGAAGGCGGAACTGGTAGGAGATGCCGAATTTGAACTGCGCTGCATTGGCGACATAGCGGCCGAACTGAACGATCACGGGATCATCGAGGCCGAGCGACTGGCGGATCGCGGCGCGCTCGGCGCCCGAGGTGTCGATCGACACCATCTGGTTCACGGGATCGCCGGCGAAGCGGAACATCGAGAACGCAATGATGCCTACGGCGATCATGACACCGACGGCCTGGATTGCCCTGCGAAGCGTGAAAGCGAGCATCTGATACCTTCACGTCTCTTCAGCGGTGCGCATCATTGCGTAACCCTAAACGGCAAGTCCCGGAAGCCGAGGCTTCCGGGACTTCACAACTCGTCGACACTTACTCTTCCTGCTTGGTGGCCCAGTAGAGCAGGACCTGGTTGTCCGCGCGCTGAACCAGTTTCACCTTCTTCGATACGCCCCAGGCCAACGCCTGCTGATGCAGCGGGATATAGGCGTAGTCCTTGTTGGCGATCTCGAAGGCCTGTTTGATCAGTTGATTGCGCTTGTTCATGTCAGGCTCGACCAGAATCTGGTCCGTGAGTGCGTCGACCTGCTTGTTGCAGTAGCCGCCGAGATTGGCTTCGCCGCGGTTGGGATCCTTCGGATCGTCGCGACAGCCCATGATGTCGTGCAGCACGTTCTGGGAGTCCATCGTGGCCGGCGTCCAGCCCAGCATGAAGAAGGAGGTCTTGTAGCCGCCGGGCTTCAGCACCTTGGCGAAATACTGCGCCTTGGGCTGCGCCAGCAGGCTCACCTTGACACCGATGCGGGCAAGCATGCCGACCACGGCCTGACAGATCGCGGCGTCATTGACGTAGCGGTCGTTCGGGCAGTCCATCGTGACCTCGAAGCCATCGGGATAGCCCGCCTCGGTCAAGAGCTTCTTGGCGCCATCGAGATCGAATTTCGGCCGCGTGAACTCCTTCGACAGGGGATAGAGCTCCGGGGCGACCATCAGGGCGGACGGGGTCGAAAGCCCGCGCATGACGCGATTCTTGATCAGCTCGACGTCGATCGCCTTGTAGAAGGCCTCGCGGACGCGGATGTCCTTGAACGGGTTCTTGCCCTTGACGTTCGAGAACAGCAGCTCATCGCGCGACTCATCCATGCCGATGAAGATCGTGCGCAGTTCCGGCCCGGACAGCACCGTCGCATTGGGGCTCGCATTGACGCGCTGGATGTCCTGGATCGGAACCGGTTCGATCACGTCGACCTCACCCGACAACAGTGCCGCAACGCGCGTTGCGTCCGACGCGATCGGCGTGAACACGATCTCCTTGAGATTATGTTCCGGCTTCTTCCAGTAGTTCGGATTGGCCTTGAAAACGGTCTTTACGCCGGGCTGATGGCTCTCGATCGTGAAGGGGCCTGTGCCGTTCTCATGCAGCGAGGCGTAGCTCGGGGTCGTGGCGGCGACCGGCGTCGGTGCCACCGCATTGTTCGCCTCGGCCCATTTCTTGTCCATGATGTACCAGACGTCCCACTGCCCGTGGAGGATGGGGTTTGGCGAGCTGAGGACGAAATCGACGGTGTAGTCGTCGACCTTGACGACTTTGGCGTCGGCGGGGAGACGGTTCTGCAAGTTCGAGCCCGGGGCGCGCACCCGGTCGGCGGAGAACACCACGTCATCAGCGGTGAAGGGATCGCCATTGTGGAATTTCACACCCTTGCGCAAATGGAAGCGCCAGCGGGTCGGCTCCGGTATTTCCCAGCTTTCGGCCAAGGCCGGGATGATCTTCAGGTCCTTGTCCCGCTCGACGAGACCCTCATAGACATGGCCGAGATGGGCGTGGGTGGTGCTTTCATTCAGCGTGTAGGGATCAAGCGATTTCAGCTCGCCTTGGTTGGCGTAGCGCAGTGTCTGGCTGATGGCCGGTGAGACCGCCAACGCAAGCGCCGAGGCAAGCGTCATCGCTAAAAGACCCTGACGTACCGACATTCTTGACCCTCTCCACTCTGCCGTGCCGTGATTTTTGATTGTTCGGCCGGTTGATGAATCCATGTTGCCCAGAGTTTTTGCACCGTGCAAGCGCCATTCCAGCAAGGAACGCGCCAACTTGCGCCGCTGTGCAGCAATGCTGACCGATAGTCCGACAGATCGCCCGCCGGCGACATTCGACTTTTGATTGACCATATTGACTGATTGCGGGATGGGCCATGTGGCGCCCGCATCAGGTCGCTTGCGTCGCACCACAACTCGCGGTGATACTGCGGCAGGGCCGCCCGAATCCGATCAGGAGGGGACATGAAGGTTAACATCGAAATTGACTGCACCCCTCTCGAGGCCCGCCAGTTCTTCGGGTTGCCCGACGTGGGGCCGATGCAGACGGCGGTGATGGACAAGTTGCAGCAGCAGGTGCTGAGCAACATCGAAAAGGTCTCGCCGGAATCGCTGATCCAGAGCTGGTTCACCTTCGATCCGAAGATCGCCGAGCAGTTTCAGAACATGTTCGTGACGATGGCCGGTCTCGGTGCCCCGCGCAGCAGCGACAAGAAGAAATAATGCCGGCCGGGCAGGACGGAGCAGAGGTGCCGCCCCGGCTTCGTCCGCCGGGCCTCGGGCTCCTGCTCGCGGAGGCGCGCGGCCTGTTCGAATTCAACGCCAGCCTGTTCCTGTCGCCGCTTCTGATGCAGGCGCCAAAGGGCGACGGCCATCCGGTGCTGGCACTGCCGGGCTTTCTCGCCAGCGACCTCTCGATGGCGCCGATGCGCCGCTATCTACGCGAACTCGGCTATGACGCCCAGGCCTGGCGCATGGGCCGCAATCTCGGCGGGCTGGCGCGCGTCCGGGACTCGCTTCGTGTCCGCCTGGCGGAAATTCATGCCGCGACCGGGCGCAAGGTAAGCCTCGTCGGATGGAGCCTTGGCGGCGTCTATGCCCGCGACCTCGCGCTGCAGGCGCCCGAGATGGTCCGCTATGTCGTCACGCTCGGCAGCCCCTTCGCCAATGACGTGCGGGCGACCAATGCGACGCGGCTCTACGAGACGCTGTCGGGCGAACGGGTCGAGGACTTTTCCGAGCTGCGCGAGGCCATCGCCGGCGACCTGCCGGTGCCGAGCAGCTCGATCTTTTCGCGCAGCGACGGGATCGTGCACTGGCAAACCTGCCAGTGCCGGCCCTGCGAGCGTGCCGAGAACATCGAGGTCTATTTCGCCAGCCACATCGGGCTCGGCGTCAACCCCGCAGCGCTCTGGGCCGTGGCCGATCGGCTGGCGCAACCGGAAGGGGAGTTCTGGCCATTCGACCGGGCGGCAGGCCCGTTTGCCATTGCATATGCCCCGCCGGCCCCTACAGTGTCGGCCTGACAAGAAGCGCCGGTAAGGCGCCTGTCCAATGTAAGTCGGAGGGAACTATGGGTGACGGTAAGAAGCTGTCGTCGCTGGATGCGTCGTTTCTCTATCTCGAAACGCCGGAGATGCCGATGCATGTCGGCAGCATGGCGATCTTTCGCCTGCCTGACGACTACAAGGGCGACTTCTTCGAAGACTTTAAGGCGATGATCGCCTCGCGGTTGCACATCGCGCCGATCCTGAAAGCACGCCTCGAAAAGGCGCCGCTCGACATCGACCATCCCTCCTGGGTCGAGGACGACCAGTTCGACATCGACCGTCACATCTTCCGCGCCAGCCTGCCGGCGCCGCGCGACCGCGCCACCCTCGAGCGCATCGTCGGCTGGATGCATGCCAAGCTGTTGAACCGCGCCCGTCCGCTCTGGGAGTTCTACGTGTTCGAGGGCATGAAGGACAACGAGGTCGGTCTCTATTCCAAGATGCACCATGCCGCCATCGACGGCGGCGCCGGCGCGGCCTTGACCAACATGATCTACGACATCTCGCCGATCCCGCGGACGGTCGATCCGCCGGTGGGCGGTGCGAAGCCCGGCCAGGAGCCGCGCGACATCGCCGCCAATCTGCTCGATTCCTACCAGCAACTCTTCACCCAGCCGCTCGAGGCCTCGCAAGCCGCCAAGAACCTGCAACTGCCGCGCACGGGCAAGAGCGATATCGGCTCGATCCTATTCGACAATGCGATGTACCAGATCGAAAGCGCGGTGCGCTTTGCCGGTAACATTCCGACTGTGCTCAAGAGCGTCTCCGACGTGCTCGGCAAGATATCCGATCCGAACTCGCGCGAAAGCCTTGCCAGCATGGTCTCGCCACCGACCATGCTCAACAAGTCGATCTCTTCCGAGCGCAGCTTTGCCGGCGTCTCGATCCCGCTCTCGCGTGCCAAGGCGCTCGCCAAGCAGGCCGGCGGCAAGCTCAATGACGTGGTGCTCGCACTCGCCTCCGGCGTGGTGCGGCGCTATCTCCAGCAATACGGCACGCTGCCCGCGAAATCGCTCACCGCGGCGGTGCCGATCTCGCTCCGCGAGGAGGGCAATACCGAGGCCAACAATCAGGTGTTCGGCATGATCTGCTCGATCGCCACCAATGTCGACGATCCCAAGGGACGGCTTGAGGCGATCATCGCACAGTCGACCAAGGCCAAGGAGATGTCGCATCCACTGCGCGCGCTGATGCCGCAGGTCTCCAACATCTCGATGCTTGGCGCGCCGATGATGACGCAGATCCTGGCGCTGCTCTACAGCCGCTCGAACCTGTCGGACGTGCTGCCGCCGGCCGCCAACATCACCGTCTCCAACGTGCCGGGGCCGCGGCAGACGCTCTATGCCGCGGGTGCCGAGCTGCTGCACATCTATCCGGTGTCGATCTCCACCCACGGGCAGGCGCTCAACATCACCGTGCAGAGCTATCGCGACCAGCTCGATTTCGGCTTCATTGTCGGCGCCAACATCATCCCGCATGTGCAGGTGATGTGCGACATGCTGCCGGAAGAGTTTGCCGCGCTGGAAGCGGCCTACGCGCCGCCTGCGACCGACGTCAAGGGCGCCGCCGAGTAGGAAAGTTTGCCAGGAAGCCCATGATGATTGAAATGCCGCCGCTCAAGTTCGTGCAGACGAACGGAATTCGCATGGGCTATTACGAGGCGGGCCCGAAGAGCGACAAGCCGCCGATGGTGCTGTGCCACGGCTGGCCGGAGCTCGCCTTCTCCTGGCGTCACCAGATCAAGGCGCTGAGCGAGGCCGGCATCCGCGTGATCGCGCCGGACCAGCGCGGCTATGGCGCGACCGATCGGCCGGAGCCGGTCGAGGACTACGACATGGAACACCTGACCGGCGATCTCGTCGGTCTGCTCGACTATCTCGAGATCGACAAGGCGATCTTCGTCGGCCACGACTGGGGCGGCTTCATCGTCTGGCAGATGCCGCTGCGCCACCTTTCGCGGGTCGCCGGCGTCGTCGGCGTGAACACGCCGCATTGGGACCGTGCGCCGGCCGATCCGATCGAGCTGTTCCGCAAGCGGTTCGGCGATCAGATGTACATCGTGCAGTTCCAGGACCCGGCGCGCGAGCCGGACAGGATTTTTGGCAGCCGCGTCGAGCAGACCTTCGATGCCTTCATGCGCAAGCCGCTGCCACGGCCGGACGCGAAGCCGACCGAGCCGCCCGTTGCAGGGGTCGGAGCGTCGTCGAAAACCAACCTCGCGTTTCCGCAGATGATTGCGGCCTACGATGCAAAATTCGATGCGCGCACGCCGATCCTGTCGGCCGAGGAGAAGAAGGTGTTCGTCGATGCCTTCACCAAGACCGGCTTCACCGGCGGCATCAACTGGTACCGCAACTTTACCCGCAACTGGCAGAACTCCAAGGAGCTGGATCATCACGTGCGCGTGCCGTCGCTGATGATCATGGCCGAGAACGACGCGGTGCTGCCGCCCTCGGCGGCAGACGGCATGGAGAGGCTGGTGCCGGATCTCGAAAAATATCTGGTGCGGGATAGCGGCCATTGGACGCAGCAGGAAAAGCCGGAAGAGGTCAGCGCCAAGCTGATCGAATGGCGTAGAAGGCGGTTTGGGTGACGACGCGGTCATCGGTGTGAGTTGAGCTGTCGTTCCGGGGCGGTCCGAAGGACCGAACCCGGAACCTCGAGATTCCGGGTTCGATGCTGCGCATCGCCCCGGAATGACGCAATTGGGGGAAGCGCACTTAATGTCATCCAAGAACCGTCTGGACCCGATCCCGCATCCGCCGACCAAACCGGTGGTCGGCAACATGCTGTCGCTGGATTCGGCTGCACCCGTGCAGCATCTGACGCGTCTCGCCAAGGAGCTAGGTCCGATCTTCTGGCTCGACATGATGGGGGCGCCGATCGTCATCGTCTCAGGCCATGACCTCGTCGACGAGCTCTCGGACGAGAAGCGCTTCGACAAGGTGGTGCGCGGCGCGCTGCGCCGGGTGCGCGCCGTCGGTGGCGATGGTCTCTTCACGGCCGACACCAACGAACCGAACTGGAGCAAGGCCCACAACATCCTGCTCCAGCCGTTCGGCAACCGGGCCATGCAATCCTATCACCCGAGCATGGTCGATATCGCAGAGCAGCTCGTCAAGAAATGGGAGCGGCTCAACGCGGACGACGAGATCGACGTCGTCCACGACATGACCGCGCTGACGCTGGATACGATCGGTCTGTGCGGCTTCGACTACCGCTTCAATTCCTTCTACCGGCGCGACTACCATCCCTTCGTCGAGTCGCTGGTGCGCTCGCTCGAGACCATCATGATGACCCGCGGCCTGCCGTTCGAGCAGCTCTGGATGCAGAAGCGGCGGAAGACGCTTGCCGAGGACGTGGCCTTCATGAACAAGATGGTCGATGAGATCATCGCCGAACGGCGCAAAAGCGCGGAAGGCTCGGACGACAAGAAGGACATGCTCGCGGCCATGATGACCGGCGTCGACCGCTCGACCGGCCAGCAGCTCGACGACGTCAACATCCGCTACCAGATCAATACGTTCCTGATCGCGGGACACGAGACCACCAGCGGTCTGTTGTCCTACACCATCTACGCGCTGCTCAAGCACCCGGACATTCTCAAGAAAGCCTATGACGAGGTCGACCGCGTCTTCGGTCCCGACGTCAATGCCAGGCCGACCTATCAGCAGGTCACGCAGCTCACCTACATCACGCAGGTTTTGAAGGAGGCGCTGCGGCTGTGGCCGCCCGCGCCCGCCTACGGCATCTCGCCGCTGAAGGACGAGACCATCGGTGGAGGCAAGTACAAGCTGAAGAAGGGCACCTTCACCACAATCCTGGTGACCGCGCTGCATCGCGATCCCAGCATCTGGGGACCCAACCCCGATGCGTTCGATCCCGAGAACTTCAGCCGCGAGGCGGAAGCCAAGCGTCCCGTCAATGCCTGGAAGCCGTTCGGCAACGGCCAGCGCGCCTGCATCGGTCGGGGCTTTGCCATGCACGAGGCCGCACTTGCGCTCGGCATGATCCTCCAGCGCTTTAGGCTGATCGACCACCAGCGTTACCAGATGCACCTGAAGGAAACGCTGACCATCAAGCCGGAAGGCTTCAAGATCAAGGTCCATGCGCGCGCCGATCGCGAACGCGCCGCCTATTCCGGCGCTGCGACAGCGACCACGAGTGCCGGTGCGGCTGTACCACGCGCCACCACGCGCCCCGGGCACAACACGCCGCTGCTGGTGCTCTATGGCTCCAATCTCGGCACGGCTGAAGAGCTGGCGATGCGCGTTGCCGATCTTGCTCAGGTCAACGGCTTTGCCAGCAAGCTCGCACCGCTGGACGATTACGCCGGCAAGCTGCCGGAGGAGGGCGGTGTGCTGATCTTCTGCGCCTCCTACAACGGCGCGCCGCCGGACAATGCCACGCAGTTCGTCAAATGGCTCCATGGCGAGATGCCGAAGGACGCGCTCTCAAAAGTGAGCTACGCCGTATTCGGTTGCGGCAACAGCGACTGGGCCGCCACCTATCAATCCGTGCCGCGCTTCATCGACGAGCAACTGGCTGCGCATGGCGCGCGCAGCCTCTATGCGCGCGGCGAGGGTGATGCGCGGAGCGATCTCGATGGCCAGTTTGAGACATGGTTCGCCGCCGCCGCGCCCGCGGCCGTGAAGGAGTGGGGGCTGACGGCGGACTTCCGCCGCAACGCCGACGATGAGCCGCTCTACAAGGTCGAGCCGGTCGCACCAGGTGCGGTCAACGCGATCGCTGCGCTCGGCGGCACGGCGGCGATGAAAGTCCTGGTCAACCACGAGCTTCAGAGCAAGAGCGGTCCCAACCCGTCCGAGCGCTCGACTCGCCATATCGAGGTGCAGTTGCCGCAAGGCGTGAGCTACCGCGTCGGTGATCATCTCAGCGTGGTGCCGCGCAACGATCCGGCACTGGTTGACGCCGTGGCGCGCCGCTTCGGCTTCCTGCCGGCCGACCAGATCAAGCTCGCGGTGGCTGAAGGTCGCCGCGCGCAATTGCCGGTCGGCGAGAGCGTGTCCGTCGGTCAGCTCCTCACCGATTTCGTCGAGCTCCAGCAGGTCGCGACGCGCAAGCAGATCCAGATCATGTCGGAGCACACGCGCTGCCCGGTGACCAAGCCGAAGCTGCTTGCCTGCGTCGGAGACGACGCGGAGGCTGGCGAGCGCTACCGTGCCGAGATCCTGGCCAAGCGCAAATCGGTATTCGATCTCTTGGTCGAGCATCCGGCCTGCGAGCTGCCGTTCCATGTCTATCTCGAAATGCTCTCGCTGCTGGCGCCGCGCTATTACTCGATCTCGTCCTCGCCGTCGGTCGATACTGCGCGATGCAGCGTCACCGTCGGCGTGGTCGGCGGGCCGGCTGCTTCAGGTCGCGGCATCTACAAGGGCATCTGCTCGAATTATCTCAGCGATCGCCGCGCCGGCGACACGATCTACGCCACGGTGCGTGAGACCAAGGCAGGGTTCCGTCTGCCGGATGATTCGTCAGTGCCGATCATCATGATCGGCCCCGGCACGGGGCTTGCGCCGTTCCGCGGTTTCCTCCAGGAGCGCGCCGCGCGAAAAGCCAAGGGTGCGGCGCTGGGGCCGGCAATGCTGTTCTTCGGCTGCCGCCACCCCGACCAGGATTTTCTTTATGCCGATGAATTGAAGGCATTGGCCGCGAGCGGCGTCACCGAGCTGTTCACTGCATTCTCGCGTGCCGAGGGGCCGAAAACCTATGTGCAGCACGTGCTGGCCGCGCAGAAGGACAAGGCGTGGGGCCTGATCGAGCAGGGCGCGATCGTCTATGTCTGCGGCGATGGCAGCAAGATGGAGCCCGACGTGAAGGCCGCACTGGTGGCCATCTATCGCGAGAAGAGTGGCAGCGACACTGCCGCTGGCGCGCGCTGGATCGAGGAGCTCGGCGCGAGGAACCGCTACGTGCTCGACGTCTGGGCGGGCGGATAGCCGCCGGCCTCGATCGTGCTAAACGTTGCGCATGATTCCCTGGGAAAAAATCGATACCACTCGGATTCCCGGCTCCGATGGCGAGCTTCGCCTGATGCGCCGCGGCAAAGAGTTCTCCATCATGCTCGGTACCAACGAGCTGATGAACAGCCGCCTGTCGGGCTCGGAGGCCGCACTCGCGACGCTTGCAGCCAAACAGATCGAGAAGGTAGCCAAACCCGTTGTCCTCATCGGCGGATTGGGGATGGGATTTACGCTACGTGCGGCGCTTGCCGTGCTCGGAAGCAAGGCGCGGATCGTGGTGGCCGAGCTGGTCCCTGCCGTGGTGGCATGGGCGCGAGGTCCGATGGCCGAGATTTTTGGCGACAGTCTCAACGACTCTCGCGTTGACATACGTGAAACAGATGTTGGGCAGTTGATCGAAGGGCATCCGCTCGGGTTCGATGCGATCCTGCTTGACGTCGACAATGGTCCGGAAGGTCTCACCCGCAAGGCCAATGACGCCTTGTACGATGTCGCGGGGTTGAAAAAAGCCCACACGGCGCTGCGGCGGGGCGGCGTGCTCGCCGTCTGGTCATCCGGGCCGCATGCGAAATTTTCACGCCATCTTCGCGCCGCGGGCTTCGAGGTCAACGAAGTCAACGTCCGCGCCACCGGAAAAGGCGGTGGCGCGCGCCATGTGATCTGGATCGCGGGGAAGGGTTAGGCCGCTTTCGCCGCGGCGCCATGGGCGTGCTTGGCGACTGCGTCGATGATTTGCGGCCAGAAGCGCATCGGCAATGCGTGCCCCATGCCGTCGATCATCAGAAGTGTTGCGTTGGGGATCGATGCTGCGGTGTCCTTGCCGCCTTCGGGGTGCACCAGCGGATCCACGGTACCGTGGATGACCAGCGTCGGCGTCTTCACGCCGTGCAAGCGCTCCTTGCGGCTGCCCGAGGCGAGCACGGCGCGAAGCTGCCGACCGACGCCGGCCGGATTGAGCCCGCGCGCGAATACGCGTTCCGCGCGGCCGGGATCGAGCGCCTCTTCCTCCGGAAAATGGCCTGCGCGCAGCACTTTCCAGGTCTGGCCGTAGCGGACGATGAATTCCTCCTTGCTGCGCGGCGGCGGTGCCATCAGCATGGCAGCCGCCTCGCGGGTCGGCGGCGGCACGCGGGGATTGCCCGTCGTCGACATGATCGAGGTGAGCGAGCGCACGCGTTGCGGAAACGACAGCGTGATCTCCTGCGCGATCATGCCACCCATCGAGGCGCCAACGACATGTGCCGACTTGATCCCGAGCGCATCCATCAGGCCGACCGTGTCCCTGGCCATGTCGATCAGCTTGTAGGTTGCGGCCACCGGAATCTTCAGGAGGCGCAGCTTCAACAGCTCGAACGGCGTCAGCCGCTTGCCGCCGGTCAGATGGCTGGACTTGCCGATGTCGCGATTGTCGAAGCGGATCACGCGAAAGCCACGTGCGGCGAGCTGTTCGCAGAACGCGTCGTCCCAGTGGATCATCTGGGCCCCTAACCCCATGATCAGCAGCAGAGGTTCGGCGTTGTCGTTGCCGAAAATCTCGTAGCAGATGTCGATGCCGTTGGTGCGGACGGTCTGCGGCGGCTGATGAGCGGAAGCATTCACGGGCGTGTTCCCCCTTGCTGGCGACCAACGTTGTATCGCACGGTTTGTCGCTGCAAAGAAGCCGCGTGCGCGACAACAGGCCGCCGCTCGTGGGTTGACCCGCCCGTCACAACGGTGTGGTATGGCGGGAAAAGAAGGGCAACACAGCCCTCGACCTGGAGGACGCCGATGACCGACAAGATCAATGATCCGGTCGCCTTGTGGCAGAAGATGATTGGCGAGATGGAGAAAGGCTTCAACTCGTTCGCCACCAAAGCGATGGAGACGCCCGAATTCTCGCAGGCCATGAACCGGGCCGGCGGCGCTGCTGCGGGTGCTCAGAAGCAATTCGGCGATCTCATGGAGAAATACCTTCTCTCGATGAATCTGCCGAGCCGCGAGCAGATGACCGGCATCGCTGAACGGCTGCAATCCATCGAAAGCCAGCTCGCCGAGATCAGGTCGATGCTGAGCCAGATGTCGGCTGCATCAGGCACGACGCAGTCGGGCGGCGCACCGCGGCCGCCGCGCACCAAGCGTCCGCCATCCGAAAGCGGAGAGCAAAAATGAATGCGCCGACGGGACTTGATTTCGCGGAGATCCCGGAGCGCATCCAGTCCGAGGTGCAGCGCGCCATCATGCGCAGCATCAAGGGCGTCGAATATTTCTCGACCTCAGGTCCCACCCTCGGTTCGACTCCGAAGGACGTGCTGCATTCGCGCGGCACGATGAGCCTCTATCACTACCGCCCGATGTCGGACGAAATCTACCGCGTGCCGGTGCTGATCGTGATGGCCACCACCAACCGCGGGTACATCCTCGATCTCGTGCCGGGCCAGAGCTTCATCGAGTTTCTGCTCAAACGCGGCTACGACGTCTACATGCTCGACTGGACCGCGCCGCGGCCGGAGGAGAAGAGCCTGGCGATGGAGGACTACGTCCTCGACTTCATCCCCGATTGCATCCGCCGCGTGCAGCAGGATTCCGGCGAGCAGGACGTCTCCATCATTGGCTATTGCTTCGGCGGCGTCCTTTCGCTGCTCTACGGCTCGATTGTGAACGACGGGCCGATGAAGAATCTGATCTGCTTCACCACGCCCATCGATTTCCGCGAGATGAAGCTGTTCTCAAATTTCTCCGACCGCCGCTATTTCGACGTCGATCGTCTCGTCGACAGCGTCGGCAATGTACCGCCGGAGATGATCCTGTCCTCCTTCGAGTTGCTTCGCCCGGCCTCGCGCGCGGTAAGCCAGATCCAACTCTGGGAGAACATCTGGAACGACGAGTTCGTCAAGTCCTACCGGATGTTCGACCGCTGGGCGACCGACACGCTGCCGCTCGCCGGCGAATATTTCCGCGCCATCACCAAGGACCTGATGTGGGACAACAAGCTCTTCAACGACACCATGTCGGTCGGGGGACGCGCGGCAAAGCTGGAAAACATCAAGGTGCCGATCCTGCACGCGGTCGCCGAGCACGATCACATCGTGCCGTATGACGCCGCAAAGCACCTGATCACGAGGATCGGGTCCGAGGACAAGGAAGAGGTGATGCTGAAGGGCGGCCACGTCTCGCTCGTCGCGGGTGCCAACGCGATCAAGCGGCTATGGCCGAAGCTGGACTCCTGGCTGGGGAAGAGGTCGACATGAGTGAAGCCCGTTCCTATCCGCGTTACGTCAAGACGGATGCTGGAGACGTCGAGATCCGCCTGATGTCCCCGGCGGATGAAGCCGCCGTGCTCGCCTTCGGCAAGGCGCTGCCAACGCATGATCTCCTGTTCTTGCCGCGCAACATCAGCGAGCCGAAGGTGCTCTCGGCCTGGGTCAAGGAGATCGAGCGCGGTGCGATTCAAAGCCTGCTGGCGGTGAGGGGTGGCACGGTCGTCGGCTGCGGCACGCTGGTACGTGACCCCCATTCCTGGTCGCCCCATGTCGGCGAGATCCGGATGGTGGTGTCATCAGACGTGCGCGGGAAGGGAGTTGGACGGGCAGTGTCGCAGGAGACGTTTGCGCTCGCGCTCGGTGCCGGCCTTGAAAAGCTCTCGGTCCAGATGACGGTCGACCAGCAGGCAGCGATCGCGCTGTTCGAGAGCCTTGGCTTCAAGGCCGAAGCGCTGCTGCGCGACCATGTCCGGGATATCGAAGGCAAGACCCACGACATCGTCGTGCTCGGGCACAACATCGCGCAGGTCCAGGCCCAGATGGAGGCATACGGGCTGCCAGGCGCCGTCCGGCATTAGAATCCGGCAATCAGACCCAGTTTGGATGCAACGGATCCCGAAATGGCTAGGGAGGCATCACAATGCCTTCCGTTGAGGCTGTTCACGATCTCGTGATATCGCAGTGCAATATGGATATTGCATCGCACAATTAACTATGCCATATAAGCCGTGCCCCGGGCCAATCCGGACGGGGTGAGCCCATAGCTCAAACAATTGAGGATGGAGAGACCCCCATGACGACCGAAACCAACACCGCTTTCGAGGGCTTCAAGGACGCGTTCAAGAACATCCAGAACCTGGAAGTTCCCGAGGCTGCCCGCGAATTCGTCAAGAAGACTGCCAACACCGCCAAGGATCGTGCTGCCGAGGTTTTCGCTGGCTCCGAGCGGGTGACCGCCGCCATCGAGAACGCGGCTGCTGACTCCATCACCGAGGCCGGCAAGATCAGCCGCAACATCCAGCAGGCGATCTACGAGGACGCAGAGGCGTTCTTCTCCGGCATCGACAAGCTCGCTTCGGCCAAGTCGGTCAGCGAAGCCGTCGAGATCCAGTCCAGCCTGCTCCGTGCCCGCGGCGAAGCGTTCGTCTCGCGCGCCAAGGCGACCACCGACTATCTCGGCAAGCTCGCCGCCAATGGCGCGAAGTCCGCTCAGGACAATTTCGCGAAGGTCTACAACAAGACCGCCTAAGTGCGTTGAGTTCAGCAATTGAGTTTTTAAGGCCCGCTTCGGCGGGCCTTGTTTTTTGGACGACTGTCATTGCGGGGAGTGAAGCGACGAAGCAATCCAGAGTCTTTCCGCGCGAAGATTCTGGATTGCTTCGCTTCGCTCGCAATGACGGGTACTGTGATCCAGTCATGACCACATCCGGCACCTTCTCCTTCGATGTCCCCGGCGACGCCGAGCGCGCAGCCGAGCTGCGGCGCGTGAAGGCGCTGGCGACGTTCGTGCTGGCCTCGACGCTCGCGCTGTTCGTGGTCGCGAAATGGCTGCTCAACGTGCACCCCGTATTCGGCTTCATCGCGGCGTTTGCGGAAGCCGCGACCATCGGCGGGCTCGCCGACTGGTACGCCGTTGTGGCGCTGTTCAAGCGGCCGCTGGGCCTGCCGATCCCGCATACCGCGATCATCCAGAGCAATCAGGCCCGCATCGCCGACAAGCTCGGCGAATTCATCCAGCTGCATTTCCTCGAGGCGGGTCCGGTCGAGGCGAAGCTGAAGGAAATCGACTTCGGCTCCTTCATTGCCGACTGGCTGCGCGATCGCAAGCGCAGCGACGATCTCGCGCGCTTTGCGCTGCGGCTGTTGCCGGAGGCTTTCTCCGCAACGGAGAGCTCGGGCCTGATGACCTTCATCATCCGCCGCATGTCCTCGCAACTGCAGGCCATCGACCTCGCGCCGCTTGCGGCCGGGACGTTGCGCGGCTTCGTGGCGGAGGGGCGACACCAGGTCCTGTTCGACGATCTCCTGCGCGTCATGCACGACACGCTGACGGGCAAGGAGACCATGGCGATGATCCGCGAGAAGGTGCGCGCGGAGCTGCCGACTTTGCTCACGCTATACCGTGCCGACAAGTTTTTGGTGAACAAGATCGTGGCCTCAGCCAGCGCCTTCTTCGAGGAGGTGCGCAGCGATCCCAAGCATCCGTTCCGCGGCGAGTTCGACCGCATGGTGCTGACCTTCGTCGACCGGCTCGGCACCGACCAGACGTATATCGACCGCATCGACGGTCTGAAGCGGGATCTCCTGGCGCGGCCCGAGCTTGCTGACCTTGCGCGCACAGTGTGGGCCAACACGCGCGCCTTCATCGAACGCAGTGCCTCCGGCGAGACGCAAGTGCTCCAGCATCATCTTGCAGGCATGTTCGTCGCGGCCGGAGAGGCGCTCGCGGGCGATGCGGAGCTGCGCGGCGAGATCAACAAAGGCCTGGTCACGGTGCTGCGCAGCTTCATCGCCGACCAGAAGAGCGGCGTCTCGACCTTCATCTCCGACCAGGTCAAGTCGTGGAATATGACGCAGTTGATTTCGCTGATCGAAATCAACATCGGCCGCGACCTGCAATACATCCGCTTCAACGGCTCGATGATCGGCGGGCTGGCGGGTCTTGCGCTCTACTCCGTAGAATTCCTGCTTCGATTGCTGTGACTTTTGCGTCACGACCGTTAGCATTAACGCGCGGGCCTATTGTCGCTCCCGATTTCCCCGGCTTGAATGTCGGGAACCGGCCGCCTAGTTGATTCATGTTGCGCTGCGGAACGATCAAGAAGCCGGCGTCTTGGAATTCATGCCCATTGACCGGCACCGCGGCCGGCGCCTTCAGAGGAAATAGTGATGACCGCTACTGCCCAGACGCTGCGTCCGCCGTCCCGCACCCTGATGTTTCTGGAGGGCCGGGCGATCCACGAGCTCGGCGCCTTCCTCGGCGCGCTACCGCTCCTAAGCCTCGCGGCGCGTGGCGACGGCCGTCCGGTGCTGGTGCTGCCCGGCCTCGTCGCATCCGACGCCTCGACGCGTCCTCTGCGTTCCTTCCTGAAGGGCAAGGGCTATGCGGTGAGCGGCTGGCGCCAGGGCCGCAACTATGGCCTGCGCCCGGGCGTGCAGCATGCGATGGTCGATCTGGTCCAGGAGCTCAGCGACACCCATGGTCGCAAGATCAGCCTGGTCGGCTGGAGCCTGGGCGGCCTCTATGCGCGCCAGCTTGCCAAGATGATGCCGGAGCGCGTACGCCAGGTGATCACGCTCGGCAGTCCCTTTGCGGGCGATCCGCGCTCGACCAATGCCTGGCGCGTCTATGAATGGGCGAGCGGTCGCAAAGCCGACGAGGTCGATCCGCGTTTCGGCGGCGACCTCGCCGTTCCGCCGCCGGTGCCGACCACCGCCATCTTCAGCCGTACCGACGGCGTCTGCGCCTGGCAGGGCTGCATGGAGAAGACGGGCGCTGAGAGCGAGAGCATCGAGGTCGAGAGCAGCCATTGCGGCATGGGGCACCATCCTGCGGCGGTCTACGCGGTGGCTGATCGTCTGGCGCAGAAAGAGGGCCAGTGGCAGCCCTTCGATCGCGGCGGCTGGCGCAGCCTGGTCTACCCGGATCCGCATCGCTGAGCGGGCCTGCATGGTTCGAGACGCGCGGCTTTGCCGCGCTCCTCACCATGAGGGTTGAGATCGAATCTCTAACGGTAGCTGTTCGACCTCATCCTGAGGATCGAGCCCAGCTTTGGCATTAGCGCAAATCGCGCTATGCCTGACGCATGGCGCATCCGCTTTCCCGCATCATCGACCAGCTCAAGCGCGAGCCGTCGCGCACCGGCTCCATCGTCATCACCGTGTTCGGCGATGCCATCGTGCCGCGCGGCGGTTCGGTGTGGCTCGGCACGTTGCTCGAATTTTTTGAAGGTCTCGACATCGACAGCGGCGTCGTCCGCACTGCGATGTCGCGGCTTGCCGCCGACGGCTGGTTGACGCGCGAGAAAGTCGGCCGCAATAGTTTCTATCGCCTCGCTGAAAAAGGCCGCCAGACCTTCGAGGCCGCGACGCGCCACATCTACGATCCGCCGCCATCCGACTGGACCGGCCGCTTCGAACTGCTGCTGATCGCCAATGGCGAGGACCGCGACGCCTCGCGTGAAGCGCTGCGCAATGCCGGCTTTGGCAGCCCGTTGCCCGGCGTATGGGTTGCGCCATCGGGCGTGGCGGTGCCTGACGAGGCTGCCGGCGCGATCCGCCTCGAGGTCTCGGCCGAGGATGACAGCGGCCGCCGCCTGCTCCGCGCGAGCTGGCCGCTTGATCGTACGGCCGATGCCTATCTCAGATTCATGAAGATGTTCGAGCCGTTGCGCGCCGCGATTGCGCGCGGCACTGACCTCGCCGACGCCGACGCTTTCACCGCGCGCATCCTGCTGATCCACTACTACCGCCGCGTCGTGCTGCGCGATCCACTCCTGCCAGGTGAATTGTTGCCGGCGGACTGGCCGGGCAGGGCGGCTCGCGAGCTCTGTGCTGAGATCTATCGCGCACTGCTCGCCCCGTCGGAACAATGGCTTGATGGTCATGGAACCAATGAAAAGGGGTCATTGCCGGCCGCCCGGAAGCTCCTGGAAAGGAGATTCGAGGTTTGAGTTTATGTTACAGAAATATCTTGCATGATCTAATTTCTGTTATATCTTGCCTCCCAATAAATCGGGAGGATGCGCATGTACACCCAGGCGCTGAATACGGCCGAGGCCGATGATCGCGGCCTCGAGGATGCCGCCAAGGCTGCACAGTTCCAGGCGCGCGTCGATGCCGAGGAGCGCATCGAGCCGAACGACTGGATGCCGGCGGCCTATCGCAAGACGCTCACCCGTCAGATCTCCCAGCACGCTCATTCCGAAATCGTCGGCATGCTGCCCGAGGGCAATTGGATCACCCGCGCGCCGACGCTGCGCCGCAAGGCGGCGCTGCTTGCGAAAGTGCAGGACGAATGTGGCCACGGGCTCTATCTCTATGCCGCCGCCGAGACGCTCGGCTCCTCGCGCGAGGAGCTCGTCGATGCGATGCTCGCCGGCAAGGCCAAGTATTCCTCGATCTTCAACTATCCGACGCTGACCTGGGCCGATATCGGTACCATCGGCTGGCTGGTTGACGGCGCCGCGATCATGAATCAGATCCCGCTATGCCGCTGCTCCTATGGCCCCTACGCCCGCGCGATGATCCGCGTCTGCAAGGAAGAGTCCTTCCACCAGCGCCAGGGCTACGAGATCATGCTGACGCTGTGCCGCGGCTCGGATGAGCAGAAGGCGATGGCGCAGGACGCATTGAATCGCTGGTGGTGGCCGGTGCTGATGATGTTCGGCCCGCCCGATGCCGCGAGCCAGCACAGCGATGCCTCGACGAAATGGAAGATCAAGCGCTTCTCCAATGACGAGCTGCGCCAGAAGTTCGTCGATGCGACCGTGCCGCAGGCGCAGTATCTCGGCCTTACCATTCCCGACCCCGGCATGACGCAGGATGACGACGGGCACTGGCGCTACAGCGAGATCGACTGGACCGAATTCAAGCAGGTGCTCGCCGGCAACGGCCCCTGCAACCGCGACCGCATCGCCGCGCGCCGCAAGGCGCATGACGAGGGCGCCTGGGTGCGCGAGGCAGCAGCTAGCTATGCAGCCAAGCGCCTGCATCGCCAGACC
Source organism: Bradyrhizobium sp. UFLA05-89 (assembly GCF_059803475.1). Taxonomy (NCBI): domain Bacteria; kingdom Pseudomonadati; phylum Pseudomonadota; class Alphaproteobacteria; order Hyphomicrobiales; family Nitrobacteraceae; genus Bradyrhizobium; species Bradyrhizobium sp. UFLA05-89. The sequence goes on from NZ_JBANBA010000001.1 coordinate 216,244, forward strand.
GCGCAAGCCGCCGAATAGGGAGATCACGATGACGACGCCGAACACGCCGCTGTGGGAAGTCTTCATCCGCAGCCGCAACGGTCTTGCGCACAAGCATGTCGGCTCGCTGCATGCGAGCGACGCCACCATGGCCTTGCAAGCCGCGCGCGACATCTACACCCGTCGCGGCGAAGGTTTGTCGATCTGGGTCGTGCCGTCCACTGCCATTACGGCGAGTGATCCCGCCGAGAAGGGCATGATGTTCGAGCCGGCGGAATCCAAGATCTACCGGCACCCGACGTTTTACGAGGTGCCGGAAGAAGTGGGGCACATGTGATGCCCGTCGCCAACATCCAGGTCTCCGAGACGCCGCTGGTGCTCTACGCCCTGCGCCGCGCCGATGATGCGTTGATCCTCGGGCATCGGCTGTCGGAATGGTGCGGACACGCGCCGATGCTGGAAGAGGACATGGCACTCTCCAACATCGCGCTCGACCTCATCGGCCACGCCCGCGAGGTCTACACCTATGCGGCCAAGGTCGAAGGCAAAAGCAATGACGAGGACAAGCTCGCCTACCTGCGTGATGTCAGGCAGTACCGCAACCTGCTGCTGGTCGAGCAGCCGAACGGTGACTTCGCCCAGACTCTGGTGCGGCAGTTCTTCTATTCCGCTTTCGCAGATCTCTATTGGCGGGCGATGATGAATTCGTGCGATGCGACGCTCGCTGCGATTGCCGCCAAGTCCGAGAAGGAAAGCGCCTATCATTTGCGCCATGCCTCGGAATGGATCATCCGCCTCGGCGACGGAACCGAGGAGAGCCACGCGCGTGCGCAAGGAGCGATCGATCACCTCTGGGCCTTCACCGGCGAGATGTTTGCCGTCGACGAAGGCGAGCGCGGCCTGATCGATGCCGGCATCGCGATCGATCCGGCGACGTTGCGCGATCGCTGGCTGACGACGCTCTCCGATGTCGTCCGCGAGGCGACACTCACGCTACCGCAAAACAGCTGGATGCAGCAGGGTGGCCGCGTGGGCCGACACAGCGAGCATCTCGGCCATCTCCTCAGCGAGTTGCAGTCGATGCAGCGGACCTTCCCGGGGCTGACATGGTGACGGCTCTCGACAGCGAGAGCGATCTGCGCCAGCGCGCATGGAACGCTGCGGCAACCGTGGTCGATCCGGAGATCCCGGTGCTGACCATTGCCGATCTCGGCGTGCTGCGGGATGTTGTCGTTGACGGTGATCGCGTCGAGGTCGCGATCACGCCGACCTATTCGGGCTGCCCGGCGATGAACATGATCGCGCTCGAAATCGAGCTGGCGCTGGAGCGCGCCGGTTTCGCGCGGCCCAAGGTGCGCACGGTCTTGTCGCCGGCCTGGACCACCGACTGGATGAGCGAGGACGGCCGCCAGAAACTCCGCGCCTATGGCATCGCGCCGCCGCAGGCCTCGAGCTCGCGTCGTGCGCTGTTCGGCGAGCAAGCCGTCGCATGTCCGCAATGCGGCTCTGTGCATACCGAGCTGTTGTCCGAATTCGGCTCGACCTCCTGCAAGGCGCTCTGGCGCTGCAAGTCCTGCCGCGAACCGTTCGATTATTTCAAGTGCCATTGAGAAACGCACAATGCCAGCCCATCGTCATTGCGAGCGAAGCAATCCAGACTGTCTCCTCGGAGGGATTCTGGATTGCGTCGTCGCTTCGCTCCCCGCAATGACGGCGGTGGGCCAAATCTAGGGTGTCCACGGTGTCCGCAGCCGCACCACGTTTTCATCGCCTCACCGTCAACGACCTCCGTCGCGAAGCCTCGGACGCCGTGTCGATGACCTTCGTCATTCCGCGCGAGCTCGCGGGCGACTATACTTTCACGCCCGGTCAGTATCTGACGCTCCGCACCATGCTCGACGGTGAGGAGGTGCGCCGCTCCTATTCGATCTGCTCGGGTCCTGACGACGGTGAGCTTCGCATCGCCGTGAAGAAAGTCGACGGTGGCGCGTTTTCGAATTGGGCCGCGGACGAATTGAAGTGCGGCGACGAGCTCGACGTGATGACGCCGACCGGGCGCTTCGGTGCGATCCCGCAAGGCGACGCCGCGCGCGTCCATGTCGGCTTTGCCGCGGGGTCTGGCATCACGCCGATCCTCTCGATCGTGAAAGGCGTGCTGGCGCGCGAACCCAGGAGCCGCTTCTTCCTGTTCTACGGCAACCGCGCGACCGACAACATCATGTTCCTGGAGGCGCTCGAGGAACTCAAGGACCGGTTCATCGATCGGCTCTCGATCTTCCACGTCATCTCCGGCGAGGAGCAGGATATCCCGATCCTGCATGGCCGGCTCGACGGCGAGAAGGTGAGGGTGCTGCTGCGCTCGCTCGTACCGGCCGCGAGCGTCGATCACGTCTTCGTCTGCGGCCCCCTTGGCATGAGCGAGGAGATCGAGGCGACCTGCCGCGACCTCGGCATTGCGGACGATCGCATCCACGTCGAGCGCTTCGTGTCCGAGTTCGGCGGCAAGCCGCGTCCGAAGAAGGAGGTCGCAGTCGATGCGCCGCCCAAGGCCGTCGCGTCGCTGATCATCGACGGCAAGCGCCGCGATGTTCCGGTCGCCGAGGACGAAGCCATCCTCGATGCCGCACTGCGCGCCGGCGTCGATCTGCCGTTTGCCTGCAAGGGCGGCATGTGCTCGACCTGCCGCGCCAAGCTGGTCGAGGGCGAGGCGCCGATGGACATCAACTATTCGCTGGAGCCTTGGGAGCTGAAGGCGGGCTTCGTCCTGACTTGCCAGGCAAAACCCTCGTCGGAGCGGGTCGTGGTCGACTACGACCATGTCTAAGAAGGTGCATCAGAACCTGATGGTGCAAATGCGTCGCATTATTTGACAGTCTTGAGCGATCGGCAGAACATCGCACCCAAAAATAACAAGTGGGAGACGCGAGTGAACGTCAAAGCAGCCCTGTCACCGGAAGACGTCGCCCGCGCCTGCGCCGATGCGATGTGGGCGGAGGACGATGCCTCGCAAGGTCTCGGCATGGAGGTCGTCGAGATCGGCCCGGGCTTTGCGACGCTGGCGATGACGGTGCGGCCGGACATGGTCAACGGCCAGCGCATCGCCCATGGCGGCTTCATCTTCACGCTCGCGGATTCCGCCTTCGCGTTCGCCTGCAACTCGCACAATGAACGCGTAGTCGCGGCGCAAGGTCAGATCACATTCATCCGGCCGGGCAAGCTCGGTGATCGCCTCATTGCAAGAGCGCGCGAGGTCACCCGCAGCGGCCGCTCCGGCATCTATGACGTGCGCGTCACCGCCGGCGAGGCCGTCATCGCCGAATTCCGCGGGCATTCGCGTGTCATTCCCGGCACGTGGCTGCCACCGCAGGATCAGTGAACACAAAAACAAATAAATGATGTGGGGAAACGAGGATGGCTCTGACCAGGCTGAAGGCAGGTGGCAACGCCTATAGCGCCGAGATGGACGCGCACGAGCGCGCATCGCGCGACGAGATCATGGCGTTGCAGACGCAGCGACTGGCCTGGTCGCTGAAGCACGCCTACGACAACGTCGCGCATTATCGCAAAGCCTTCGACCAGGCCGGCGTGCATCCGTCTGATTTCAAAGAGCTGTCCGATCTCGCAAAGTTTCCGTTCACGGTGAAGACGGATCTGCGCGACAACTATCCCTTCGACATGTTCGCGGTCCCCCGCGAAAAGCTGGTGCGCGTGCATGCCTCCTCCGGCACGACGGGCAAGCCGATCGTCGTCGGCTATACGAGAGCGGATATCGACACATGGTCAGAGGTGATGGCGCGCTCGATCCGCGCTGCCGGCGGCCGTACCGGCATGATCATCCACAACGCCTATGGCTATGGCCTCTTCACTGGCGGCCTCGGCGTTCATTACGGCGCGGAAAAGCTTGGCTGCACGGTGGTGCCGATCTCCGGCGGCATGACCGAACGGCAAGTGCAGCTCATCAACGATTTCCGACCCGACATCATCACGGTGACGCCGAGCTACATCCTGGCGATCCTCGATGAGTTCAAGCGCCAGAAGCTCGATCCGCGCCAATGCTCGCTCAAGGTCGGCATTTTTGGCGCCGAGCCCTGGACCAACGCAATGCGCGGCGAGATCGAAGAGGCCTTCGACATGGATGCGACCGACATCTATGGCCTCTCCGAAGTGATCGGTCCGGGCGTCGCGCAGGAATGCATCGAGACCAAGGACGGTCTGCACATCTGGGAGGATCACTTCTACCCAGAAGTGATCGATCCCGAGACCGGCGCTGTGCTGCCGGACGGCGAGAGGGGCGAGCTGGTGTTCACCTCCCTCACCAAGGAGGCCTTCCCGGTGATACGCTATCGCACCCGCGACCTGACACGACTGTTGCCGGGCACGGCTCGTCCCGGAATGCGGCGGATGGAGAAGGTGACCGGGCGGTCGGACGACATGATCATCCTGCGCGGCGTCAACCTGTTCCCGACCCAGATCGAGGAGGTGCTGCTCGCGACCGATTGGTGCGGTGGGCATTTCATCCTGGAACTGACCCGCGAGGGCCGGATGGATGAGCTGACCATCATCGCGGAGGCGCGTCCCGAGAGCTGGGACGGCCGCGGGCTCGTCGACCACGCCGAGCGGATATCGACCCACATCAAGAACACCATCGGCATCACCGCCAAGGTGCGGGCCGTCGCGCCGGCTACGCTGGAGCGGTCGCTGGGCAAGGCGAAGCGCCTCTACGACAAGCGGCCGAAGGATTGACTTGACCGGCCCCAAAGGCGACAAGGCCTGCGAGAAATCGTGGGTCTTTCGATGTCGGCAGCCGATAGCAAAACCGTCGAAGCGCGCTGCGTGCGCCTCAATGCCAAGGTCGAGAACGCAGCGGCGCTTGCACCTCGCGTCGAGCATCACACGCTCGCGCGTGGCGTCAACGATATCCTGATCGAAGTGAAAGCCGCCGCCGTCAATCCGTCCGACGTGAAGGCCGCGACCGGCTTGATGCCCTATGCCGTGTTCCCGCGCACGCCCGGCCGCGATTATGCCGGCGTGGTGGTCGATGGCCCGGCCGGCACCGTCGGCCGCGAGGTGTTCGGCTCATCCGGCGACCTCGGCATCCGCCGCGACGGCACCCACGCGACGCATCTCGTCGTCGGGCTCGAGGCGGTGGTGGAAAAGCCCGCGGCGTTGTCCTGGGAGGAAGCTGCTGGCATTGGCGTGCCCTTCGTCACCGCAATGGAAGGCTTTCGTCGCGCCGGCCTGCCGAAGCAGGGCGAGACCGTGCTGGTGATGGGCGTCAACGGCAAGGTCGGCCAGGCCGCCGTGCAGATCGCGACGTGGCAAGGCGCGCGCGTGATCGGCGTGGTGCGCAAGGCGGAAGCCTATGAAGGCCACAGGAACGCGCCCGTAGAGGTGATCGACGCCTCAGCCACTGATATCGCAGCGCGCGTGCGCGAAGTGACCGGCGGCAAGGGCGCCGATATCGTCTTCAACACGGTCGGCGATCCCTATTTCCAGGCCGCGCACAAGTCGCTGGCCCTGCGCGGTCGGCAGATCCTGATCGCGGCGATCGACCGTATCGTGCAGTTCAACATTCTGGAGTTTTATCGCGGCCAGCACACCTATGTCGGCATCGACACGCTCGGTCTGTCGTCGATCGCGACGGGAGCCGTGCTGCGCGATCTCGGTCCCGGCTTTGCCAGCGGGCATCTGAAGCCGTTCCCCATCAAGGAAGGCGCGATCTATGCGCTGGAGCACGCTAAGGAGGCCTATGTCGCTGTCGCGGGCTCCTCGCGCGATCGCGTGATCCTGAAGCCGTAACATGTCGTCGAAGCAACGACCCAAAATTTGAACATGGAATCTGCTGCTGCGATTGTCATCTTCGCCGGCCTTGCCATCGGCCTCGTCTACGGCGCCGTCGGCCTGCTCAGCGGCTTCTGCCTGATGAGCAGCATGCGCGGGTACATCGCAGATGGCGATGGCCGCCTTGCGCGCACCTACGCGCTGGCGATGGCGGTCGCGATCGCCGCGAGCCAGTTCCTCGCCGCAAGCGGCGTGGTCGATCTCGGCAAGTCGATCTATCTGCAACAGACCTTCTCGGCGCCGGTGCTCTTCCTCGGCGGGCTCCTGTTCGGCTACGGCATGGTGCTGTCGAACGGCTGTGGCTCGCGCGCGCTTGTGTTGCTTGGCCGCGGCAATCTCCGCTCCTTCGTCGTCGTGATCGTGCTGGCGATCGCAGCGCAGATGACGCTGAAAGGCCTGATCGCTCCCGCGCGCATTGCGCTGGTGCAGGCCTCGCAGGCCACCGTGGGCGCGAATTCGCTGCCGGCGCTGTTGTCTGCTTTCGGGCTCGGCGATGCTGCCTCGCGAACGCTCGCTGCTGTCGTGGTCGCCGCCGCGCTGGTGCTGTTCGCCTTTGCCCACGCGGCGTTCCGCCGCTCACCGGGTCAGATCGCGGCAGGCGCTATCGTCGGTCTCCTGATCGCCGGCGGCTGGTATGTCACCGGCTTCCTCGGCGCTGACGATTTCAACCCGGTACCGGTGACTTCGCTCACCTTCATCGCGCCGATCGCGGACGCGCTGCAATATGCCATGCTGTCGACCGGCCTGACACTCAATTTCGGCATCGCCACGGTCGCCGGCGTGTTCGCCGGTAGCCTTGTCACGGCGCTTGCGACGGGCCGCTTCAAGCTCGAAGGCTATTCGTCGCCCGGCCACATGCTGCGCTCGGCGGGTGGCGCGGCGCTGATGGGCATCGGCGGCGTCATGGCCTTTGGCTGCTCGATCGGACAGGGGCTCACCGGCCTCTCGACACTGGCGCTGGCCTCGTTCGTCGCCGTTGCGGGCATCCTGCTTGGCACGACCGCGGGCTTGCGCGGCGCGTTGCGGGTGCAGCCGATGAAGACGGCAGCGGAAGCCGGTTCTCGGGCCGCTTAAGCTACTCCGCAGCTTTGGTCACGATCCTGATCTCTGACGTCAGCGTGCGATGTACCGGGCACTTGTCGGCGATCTCCATCAGCTTCTTGCGCTGCTCGGCGTCGAGTGTGCCTTCCATGGCGATCACGCGGTCGATCTGGTCGAGCATGCCGTCGCGCGTCTCGCACTCCTCGCAATCTTTCGCGTGGATTTTGGAGTGCTTCAGCGTCACCGTGACGCGATCGAGCGGCAGGGATTTGCGGTCGGCATAGAGCCGCATGGTCATGGAGGTGCAGGCGCCGAGGCCAGCGAGCAGAAAATCATAGGGGCCGGGGCCGGCGTCCTCGCCGCCGGCCGCGACCGGCTCGTCGGCCACCAGGCGGTGCGGTCCGACGGAGATCATCTGGTTGAACTTGCTCTTGCGGGTCTCCTGCACGATGACCTGGCGCGGCGTTTCAGGGAGGTCTGCCACTTTTGCCGGTCTTGCCGCTTCGACATAGCGGCTGGCCCAGGCCGCGATCACGTCGGCGGCATAAACGGCGTCGCTCGCCTTGCTGAGCAGATGATCGGCATGGTCGAGCGAGACGAAGCTCTTCGGATGTTTCGCCGAGACGAAAATCTTCGTCGCATTGTCGATGCCGACGGTGTCGTCAACCGGCGAATGCATCACCAGCAACGCCTTGTGCAGCGTGGTGAGGTCCTTCATCAGCTCGTGCTCGACGATGTCGTCGAGGAACTCGCGCTTGATGCGGAAGGGCCGCCCAGCAAGCGACACCTCGACCTCGCCTTGCTTGCGGATATCGTCCAGATGCTCTCGGAACAATCCCGTGACATGCGCAGGATCGGACGGCGCCGCGATCGTCACCACCGCCTTGGCCTCCGGAATCTTTCCGCCTGCCGCCAGGATCGCAGCGCCGCCGAGGCTATGGCCGATCAGGATCGCCGGCGCCTTGCGCGTTGCGCGCAGATGATCGGCGGCGTGCACGAGATCGGCGACGTTGGAGGAGAAGGTGGAGTTTGCGAAGTCGCCTTCGCTCGAGCCAAGCCCGGTGAAATCGAAGCGAAGCACGGCGATGCCTTTTGCCGCGAGCGCGACCGCGATGCGGCGTGCGGCCAGCACGTCCTTGCCGCAGGTGAAACAGTGCGCAAACAGCGCGTACGCCGCAGGCTCGCCCTCCGGCAATTCCAGCGCGGCCGCCAGCAGATGGCCGCCTTCGCCTGTGAACTGAAAGCGTTCCATCGCCATGGGCATCTCCTCGATGTGGGCGTCCACCTCTCTCTATGAGGTGGTAATGTCAGCCTCCGGAATAGCGCTCCTCAGTCCAGGGATCGCCGCGGTTATGATAGCCCCGAACTTCCCAATAGCCGGGCGCATCCTCGGTCAGAAACTCGATCGCCTGGAGCCATTTGGCGCTCTTCCAGAAATAAAGATGCGGCACGACCAACCGCACTGGACCGCCATGCTCCTCGGGCAGCGGCTGGCCCGACCAGCTATGGGCGAGCAGGGCGTCCTCAGCGGCGAAATCCTCCAGCGAAAGATTGGTGGTGTAGCCGTCATAGGAATGCAGCACGACGAAGCGCGCATCATCGTGCGGCTGGCAGATCGCCAGCAGCTCACGCGTCGCAAGCCCCTCCCACTGGTTGTCGTAGCGTGACCAGGTCGTCACGCAATGGATGTCAGAGGTGAATTGCGCCTGCTTCTGCGCCGTGAATTCCGCAAACGTCCAGAACACCGGGTTCTCGACCGCGCCATAGACGTCGAGCCGCCAGCGTTCCCGCGAGATTTCCGGGGTGAGGCCCAGATCGAGCACGGGCCAATCCTTGGTGAGATGCTGCCCGGGCGGCAGGCGCTGGTCTTCCGGGCGCGTGATCCTGCCGGTGAGGAAGCGGCCCTCGCGCGCCCATTTCTCCTTGGTCCGCGTCAGCTTGCTTTCGGGCGGCGGCTCGTTCTCGTCAGCCATGATCTGCTCGTGGCAATGTCTACTCGTGACGATGTCTACTCGTGACGGTGCATCGCGGAGGCATGCTTGGTGTCGCGCATCGTAGCATAGATGATGAGCGAGAGGCAGATGATGCCGCTGAGATAGTAATAGAACCAGTCCTCGTGCCCGATGGTCTTGAAATAGAGCGCAATCGCCGGCGCGGTGCCGCCGAACAGGGATACCGTGATCGCATAGGGCAGTCCCACACCGAGCGCGCGAACGTTGGTAGGGAACAGCTCGGCCTTCACCACCGCGTTGATCGAGGTGTAGCCGGCGACGAACAGCCAGGCGCAGCAGATCAGCACGAACGCCATAAAGGGCGATTTCGTCTCCTTCAGCGTCATCAGCAGCGGGACGGTTGCGAGTGTGCCGGCGACGCCGAAGAAGATCAGCAGCGGCTTGCGCCCGATCTTGTCGGAGATCGCGCCATAGATCGGCTGCAGGATGGTCGCGAAGATCAGCGTGCCGAAGATCACGAAAGTGGTCTGGTCCTCGGTCAGTCCGACCGAGAGTTTGACGAAGGTCTGCATGTAGGTGGTGAAGGTATAGAATGCCGCGGTACCGCCGGCCGTGAGGCCCACCACCAGCAACAGCTCACGCGGATATTTCAGGAGGTTCGCGATGGAGCCGGTCGGCTTCACCACCTTCTTGGCTTCCTCGAATGCCTCGGTCTCATGCAGGCCACGCCGCATCACCGCGGCGAAGATCGCAAGCCCCGCACCGATCGCAAACGGAATGCGCCAGCCCCAGGCCTTCAGCTCATCGGGCGTGAGAAACACCTTTTGCAACAGCAGTAGCACGATGATCGCGGTCAACTGTCCGCCGATCAGGGTGACGTACTGAAAGCTCGAATAGAAGCCGCGATGCCGGGGATCGGCGACCTCGCTCAAATAGGTGGCGCTGGCGCCATATTCGCCGCCGAGACTTAAGCCCTCGATCACGCGCGCGACCGCCAGGATGGCCGGCGCGGCAAGACCGATCGAGGCATAGGTCGGCGTCACCGCGATGATCAGCGAGCCGAAGCACATGAAGACGACGGAGAGCGTCAGCGAGATCCGGCGCCCGAAATGATCGGCGAGATAACCGAAGAACCAGCCGCCCAGGGGGCGCATCAGGAAGGTCGCCGCGAACACGACGGCGACGTTCAGTTGCTGGACGACAGGATCGTCGCCGGGAAAGAATGCCGGCGCGAAATACAGCGCGAACGCCGTATAAGCGTAGAAATCATACCATTCGACCAGATTGCCGATCGATCCGATGAAGATCGCCTTGATGCGGCGTTGGGCATCGGCAATGTCGAAGTGCTCGGAGGCCGGCTTGATTGCTTGGTCTGTCATCACCGGCCTCCCAGAACTTTTGTTCTCAAGAGGCTACATGGACTTTCCAAGCAGAAATGGCAACTGGCGCGGCCCGCGCACGGTCCCCTGCGACCAGGTCACGGTGCCGGCCGGGTCGAGCCGGAAGTCCGGAATTCGCTTCAACCATTCCTCAATTGCCACCTGCATCTCCATCCGCGCCAGGTTGGAACCGACGCAGCGGTGGATGCCGAGCCCGAAGGCGGCATGGCGGTTCTCCCGGCGGTCGAGCACGACCTTGTCGGCATCGGGGAACATTTTGGGGTCGCGGTTGGCGGCCGGGAAGGACAGCAGCACCATGTTGCCCGGCTTGACCGGGCAGCCGGAGATGGTCGTCTCCTTCACCACCTCGCGCGCCATCGTCACCGGCGAATAGGCACGCAGGAATTCCTCGACGGCGATCGGCATCAGCTCGGGCTCGGCGATCAGGCGCTCCCGGTCGGCGGGCGTTCTCGCGAGGTGCCAGAGCGAGGAGCCGATCGCGCTCCAGGTGGTGTCGATACCGGCGATCAGGAGCAGCCGCAGCGAGCCGTAGATGTGGGAGTCCTCGAGCGGCTGCCCGTTCTTGTCACGGGCATTGAGGAGATAGGAGATCAGGTCGTCGCCCGGCGTCTTCTTGCGCGCTTCGACATGGCCGGCGAAATAATCGGTCATCTCGTCGGCCGCCTGCTTCAGCATCATCTCGTTCTTGATGCTCAGCTCGAGGATCATGTGGATCCACTTGATGAAGAGGTCGCCGTCGCTCTCGGGGATGCCGAGCATGTGGGCGATCGCGCGCACCGGGATATGCTTGGTGTAGCTCGCAGCGGCGTCGACCTTGCTGTCGGCGATGAATTCGTCAATCAGCTCGTTGCAGATGGCGCGGACGCGCGGCTCGAGTTTCTTCATCGCATCCGGCGTGAACGGCGGCAGCAGCAATTGCTTGGCCGGCTTGTGGTCTGGCGGATCGGAGGTGATCGGCGGCGCCGCGTTCTTGGCGACTTCGGGCCGCTCATCGCGAACGATGATGCGGCGCGAGGAGAAGCTTTCGGTGTCGTTGGCGATCTGCCGCACCGCCTCGTAGGTCGTCGGCAGATAACAGCCGAGAAAGCGCTCGGTATGCACGACCGGGCTTGCTGCACGCATCTGGTCCCAGATCGGGAAGGGATCTTCCGTCCAGTGCGGATCGGTGTGGTCGAAATCGTGGAGCCAATCGGTAACGGGCGGATGGGCGGCGGGTTGGCTGACGTCGGACATCTCTGGATCCTCGGGGATTGTGTTCACGGAAGAACGCAGGAACGCGCGGCGCGCTATTCCTCAGTCACTTCGATCGCGATTTCCGGACAGTTGGATTTGGCAAGCCAGGCCTTGTCTTCCAGGCCGGCTGGCACCGTGCCGTCGCCGACCGCATGCGCATTGCCGTATTCGTCGAGCTCGAACAGTTCGGGTGCCAGCGCCTTGCAGCGGGCATGGCCCTGGCACTTGTCGGGATCGACCTGAACCCTCAGTCGTTCTGCCATTTAAGCCCCCTCGGTCGTGCGCATGCGGGCCCCTCAAGGGGGCCGGGCGCGTTCCTCAATTGATTCTTCTTCGCAGCGATGTCCGCGAAACAAGTTATAGTATATTACATTGCGGACGGGCTTTCCCTGTCAAGCGCAAACTTATAGGTTTCCGCTCAACATGCCGACACAACTCGCCCGCAAGCCGCAAAACGCCTATCACCATGGTGATCTTCGCGACGCCCTGATCAAGGCCGCCTTGCGTGAGGCGGAGCAGGGCGGGGCGGAGGCGATCAGCATCAAGGCGCTGGCGAAGGAACTCGGCGTCTCCCAGCCTGCGCCATATCGTCATTTCGCCGATCGTGAGGCGCTGCTCGCCGCGGTGACGGCTGAAGCCTTCCGGCAGTTCACCGCTGTGCTGCGTGAAGCCATGGCAAGGCCATCGAAACAGTCGAAGCTTTCGCGGCTCGCCCAGGCCACATTGGATTTCGGCCTGCGCCGCATTGGCATCTACCGGCTGATGTTCGCCTCGCGCACGGTCTCCTGCGCGGACGTGGGGAGCGAGCTGCACGCGGCGACGAACGAGACCTTCGCGCTCGTGATCGAGGCGCTGGAGGCCCCGGCCGTCGGCTATTTGCGCGAGAGGCACGCCCTCAAGATCTGGGCCGCGCTGCACGGCGTGGTGATGCTGGCCGAGCAGGGCATGCTCACCGGCCGGTCGGCGCACACCACGCTTGAGGAACTGGTCGAGGACTTTGTGGCCGAGACCAAGCTTGCGCTGGAGGTTGCGATCAAGGGAGCGCGCCGCAGCGGCAAGACCGATTAAAGCGCGATGAGATCAGGATGAATCGTCATCGCGCTTTAGGTTGTTGTTTGCGCATGATCTTTCCGGAAAACCGCTTCACACTTTTCCGGATCATGCTTTAGCGCGTCACCGACAACAGTTTCATCAGTTTAAGCACGGCGCTGTCAGGCGTCGTCACCACCGGCTTGCCGGTGGCATCAGTGACCAGGGGCGCGGTGGACGCGATACTGAACTGCGCAAGCGCGATCACGTCGCAGTCGCGCAGATCTCTTGAGGCTTCCGCAATCAGGCGATCGTGCGTGGCGCGGTCGCCGCGGTCGAGCGCAGCGAGCGCGCCATCGGCGAGCTTCGACACGATCTCGACCGAGGCCGGAAACTCCGGCGGCATCGATTGCAGCGTCGGCGGGAAGGTCGAGAGCAGGCCGATGCGCCGGCCCATCGTCACCGCCTGCTCTATCATCGCTTCATTCGGCTTCAGGACGGGCATCGCCGCATGCGCGCGCGCAACCGCCTCGATGCAGGGTCCGAAGGCCGAGCAGGTGAACAGGATCGCATCTGCCCCGGTCGCAACCGCATAATTCCCGAGCGCAAGGAAGCGGTCGGTCATGGCGTCGGTGAGCGCGCCGTCGCGCGCTAGATCCGCCGAGAGGCTGTCGTCGAGCAGGTTCATCAGCCGCGCTTCCGGCCAAAGATGCGCAAACGCCGACTCGATCGGGGCGATGGAATGCTTGAGCGCGTGGATCAGGGTGATGCGCATGAAGTTTGTCGCTCCTTCTCAACCCTCTCCCCGTTCTTACAAGGAGAGGGCTGGGTGAGAGGCTCTGTCCGCAGGAATGGATTCGCGGGAGTCCCGTGGCCCGGATGGAGCGCAGCGCAATCCGGGGAAAGTGCACGACCGGGTGAAACTGGTCCCGGGTTTCGCTGCGCTTTCATCCGGGCTTCGAAACTTTACTTGAACGGAATGGCGTACATCAAGCCGCCTTTGTCCCAGAGGCCGTTGAGGCCGCGCTCGAGCTTCAGCGGACTGCCTTTGCCGACGTTGCGCTCATAGATCTCGCCGTAATTGCCGGTCGCCTTGATCGCCGTGACCAGCCACTTGTTGTCGAGCCCGAGCCGGGAGCCGAGATCGCCGGAGGCACCTAGCAGTCGCTGCACCGCTGGTGTCTGCGACTTCGCCATCTCCTCGACATTGGCCTGCGTCACGCCGAGCTCTTCCGCCTCGATCAGCCCGTAATGCAGCCAGGTGATGATGTCGCTCCAGACTTCGTCGCCATTGCGGGTGAAGGGCCCGAGCGGCTCCTTGCTGATGGTCTGCGGCAGCACGACGTAGTCGGCCGGATTCGGTGCGGCCGTGGTCACTGCGCCGGCGAGTGCCGAAGCGTCCTGGGTCATGGCATCGCAGCGCCCGCCGAAGAAGGTCTGGTACATGGTGTCGACGCGGTCGAACACCAGCGGCTTCCAGTCGATGCCGTTGGCGCGGCCGTAGTCACCGAGCGTCACCTCATGCGTGGTGCCCTGAGCGACGCAGACGGTGGCGCCCTTCAGGTCCTTGAGCTCCTTCACGCCGAGATCCTTCTTCACGACAAAGCCCTGGCCGTCGTAAAAGTTGATCGGTCCCTGCCGCAGGCCCAGCGTCGTGCCGCGCAGATAGGTCTGCGTCGAGTTGCGGTAAAGCACGTCGATCTCGCCCGATTGCAGCGCGGTGAAGCGATTCTGCGCGGTCAGCGCGACATAGCGCACCTTGTTGGGATCACCCAGCACGCCGGCGGCGAGGGCGCGGCAATAGTCGACGTCGAGTCCCTTGTAGTTGCCTTGCGAGTCCGGCGCGGAGAATCCGGCAAAGCCGGCGCTGACGCCGCACACCAGCGTGCCGCGGCTTTTCACGGTGTCGAGCGTTGCGGCTGACGCCATGCTGCTCGAAGCCGCAAGCAAGCCTGCCGCGATAATCACGTTCCTCATCATGCTACTCTCCCCTCAGTGATTGACACTACGCAACACGTTGTCGACGGCCGTGCCGAGCTTGTCGACGATCAGGTCGATCTCGTTCGCCGACGCGATATAGGGCGGCGCCAGCAACACGTGGTCGCCGCGGACGCCATCGACGGTGCCGCCGCCGGGATAGCAGCCGAGCCCCTCGGCGAAGGCGGCCGCCTTGATCTTCTGGTGCAGCTTGATTGCCGGATCGAACGAGGTGCGCGTCGCGCGATCGGCGACGAGCTCGATCCCCCAGAACAGGCCGCGGCCCCTGATATCGCCGATGTGGCGGTGATTGCCGAAACGCTCGGTCAATCGTTGCTCAAGCTGACGCCCGCGCTCCTTGATGCGATCGAGGAGGGCATCTTCGCGGATCACCTCCTGCACGGCGAGTGCTGCCGCGCAAGCGAGGGGATGGGCCAGATAAGTGTGGCCGTGCTGGAACGCGCCGCTTCCGGCGCGGATGACATCGATGATCTTGCCGCTTGCAAGCATCGCGCCGATCGGCTGGTAGCCGCCGCCAAGACCCTTGGCGATTGCCTGGATGTCGGGTGCGATGCCTTCCTGCTGCCAGGCGTGCATCGTGCCGGTGCGGCCCATGCCGCACATGACCTCGTCGAGGATGAGCAGCGCGCCATGACGGTCGCAGATCTCGCGCACGGCCTTGAAGTAGCCGTCGGGCGCAGTGACGGCACCGGCGGTGGCGCCCACGACCGGCTCCGCAAGGAAGGCTGCGATGGTGTCGGGACCGAGCCGCTGGAACTCGGCTTCGAGCTCGGCGGCCAGCCGCGCCACGAACGCCGCATCGGACTCGTCGTCGCGCTTCTCGTGATAGGCAAAGGCCGGTGTCACGTGGCTGAAAGCGCTGGACAGCAGCGGCGCGTAGGGCTCGCGGCGCCAGGCATTGCCACCGGCGGCGAGCGCGCCGAGCGTGTTGCCATGATAGCTCTGGCGCCGGGCGATGAAGTGCCGCCGCTGCGGCTCGCCGCGCTCAATGAAATATTGCCGCGCGAGCTTGATGCTCGCTTCGATCGCTTCCGATCCGCCGCTGACGAAATAGGCGTAGGCGAGACCGCCGGGCTCATGGCCGACCAGCGTTTCGGCCAGCCGCTCCGCCGCCTCGGAGGAGAAGAACGCGGTGTGCGCATAGGCCAGCGTCGAGGCCTGCTTTGCCAGCGCCGCGATCACGCGCGGATGCTGATGGCCGAGGCAGGAGACGGCCGCCCCGCCGGATGCGTCGAGCACGCGCCGACCATCTTCGGCGAAGAGGTAAACGCCTTCGCCGCCGATCGCCTTCGGCGGCGTCTCGCGCAAGGAACGGTGCAGTACGCGGCTCGTGCGGGTGCCCATGGGTCAACCTTTCTCTGAGACGTAGATGGAGGTCGCGGTCAATCGCGCCTCGGTGTCCTGAAGACGCTTCTTTGCAGCCGCGCCGCCGAGCGAGAACGTCACCGCAGCGAGCGACTGCGCGATCGCGATCGCGCCGGTGAGGCTCGGGAAGAACCCGGGCGAGGACGCAGCTTCAAACAGCAGCACGTAGTCCGCGCCTTCGGCCATCGGTGCGGCAACGCTGTCCGCGATCGAAATCAGCGTCGCGCCGGCGCGATGGGCGGCTTGCGCCACCCGGACGCTTGCGCCCGTGTAGGGCGTGAAGCCGATCACCACGACCGCGTCGCCGGCACGGAAGGCGCCGAGGTCGAGATCGTCAGGGCCGGAACCACCGACGATCTGCACGTCGCCCGCACGGAACAGCCGCAGTTCATAGTTCAGGAGCTCCGCGACACTGCGGCAGCTTCGGAAGCCGGCAATCCAGATGCGCTTTGCGCCGTGCAATGCCTTTGCGGCATCGGCCACGGAGGAGGCCGAGATCCTCGGCAGGCCCGCAGCTTCCGCGTCGAGCTTGTGGGTGATCAGCGCAACGTCGGAGTTCGGACCGTGACGGCGCCCTTTGGCGCGACCGGAGAAGGGTGAGGTCTGCGCCGGCCGTCGCGCCTCGGTCAGCTCCGCGCGCAACGCGTCCCAGCCGGAATAGCCGATTGCCTTGGCGAGCCGCGTGAACGCGGCAGGGTCGGCGCCGGCCTCGGCCGCGAGATCGCGCATCGAGCGGGTAGTGGCGTCGTAGTCATTGGCCACCACAAAACGCCCGACCTCCTGCAGCCGCATCGGGAGCGATGGCAATGCGCTGCAGAGTTCGCTCAACGGCGAGGATTTCGCGGGCTCGGCCATGAAACATTTGTTGCATAGATCATCGTTTGGTGCAACAGTTGATGCGCGCCGACGAAGCGCATGGCCGGAAATCGCTGCTTTCAAAGCGTTTTGAGGATTTTTGTGCTGTGACGACCGATAGCCCCAGACCGCCGCCGCGCCGGACATTCTCGCTCGCGCTGGGAGGCCCGCAGCTCAAGGGGCTGCTGTGGCAGGTCCTCGTCGTCGGCGTTGCCCTCGCCATCATCGTCTTCCTCTGGTCCAACACCGTTCAGAATCTCTCGGCGCGCCGCATCTCGACCGGTTTTGCGTTCCTCGGCCGTGAGGCCGGCATGCCGATCGCCGATAGCCTGCTCGCCTATAGCCCGAAGGACACTTATTTCTGGGCGTTCGTCGTCGGTGTCGCCAACACCTTGCGCGTCGCCGTCATCGGCATCGTGCTCGCGACCCTGCTGGGAACGTTGATCGGCATCTCGCGGCTGTCGGCCAACTGGCTGCTGTCGCGCCTTGCTGCCGTCTATGTCGAGGTGTTGCGCGACATCCCACTCCTGCTGCAGCTCCTGTTCTGGTATGTGCTGATGCAGGCGCTGCCGGCCGCGCGCGCCGCATGGCGGCCGATCGAGGGCATCTTCCTGTCCAATCGCGGACTGATCCTGCCGTCGATTCCGATCGACGAGGGGCAGCTTTGGGTGCTCGGCTCCGCCCTTGTCGGCGCAGGCGTGTTCTACGTCATAAGGCGCGCTCAGATCGCGCAGCAGATGCGCGACGGCAAGCCGCGACCGGCGTGGCCCTTTGCGCTAGGCCTCATCGTCGTGCTGCCGGCGTTGGTGTCGTGGCAGCTCGGCGTGCGCTGGACCATTGCCTGGCCCGAGCTGCGTGGCTTCAACTTCGTCGGCGGCTTGACACTGGCGCCGGAGTATTTTGCGCTGCTGATCGCGCTCGTCACCTACACTTCGGCGTTCATCGCCGAGATCGTGCGCAGCGGCATTCAATCGGTGCCGCGGGGACAGTGGGACGCCGCCAACGCGCTTGGCCTGCGCCGCAGCTTCATGCTGCGGCAGATCATTTTGCCGCAGGCGCTGCGCGTCATCGTGCCGCCGATGACGAGTCAGTATCTGAACCTTACCAAGAATTCCTCGCTTGCGGTTGCGATCGGCTATCAGGACGTGGTTTCGATCGCCAACACCACGCTGAACCAGACCGGGCAGGCAATTGAGGCGATCGCGCTGATCATGGCGGTGTTCCTGACCATCAGCCTGTCGATCAGCTTCTTCATGAACTGGTACAATGCGCGGATTGCGCTGGTGGAGCGCTGACATGACCGCGATCACCGACACGCCGCGCGCCATGCGCCGCCCGCAGTCCGGCAATCGCGTGCTACGCTGGCTGCGCGCCAACCTGTTCTCGTCGATTCCGAACGGGATCATCACGCTCGTGCTCTTTGCGGTGCTTGCCAAGGGCGTGATCAGCTTCGCGCAATGGGGCATTGCCAACGCGGTCTGGCTGACGCCTGCGAATGACTCCAGCGCCTGCCGCGCGGCGCGTGGGGTGGGCGCCTGCTGGGCCGTGATCCCCGAAAAGTACCGCTTCATCCTGTTCGGCACCTATCCATTCGACGAGCAGTGGAGGCCCGCGCTCGCGGTCCTGCTCTTCATCGCGCTGTTCTACGTCTCGACCCGCCGCGCGTGGTGGCGGCGCGAGCTCGTCTATGTCTGGATCGCCGTTCTGGCCGTGATCAGCGTGCTGATGTGGGGCGGTGTACTCGGGCTGTCCTTTGTCTCGCAGGACCGCTGGGGCGGATTGCCGGTGACACTGATCCTGGCGACGTTCGGTTTGGCCTTCGGCTTCCCCCTCGGCATCCTGGTGGCGCTCGGCCGGCGCTCAAAGCTGCCGGCGATCCGCTCGCTCTGCGTGCTCTATGTCGAACTGATCCGCGGCGTCCCGCTGGTGAGCCTGTTGTTCATGGCAAGCGTCATGTTTCCGCTGTTCATGCCGGGCGGTTTCAACATCGACAAGCTGCTCCGCGCGCAGATCGCGATCATCCTGTTCGCCGGCGCCTATCTTGCCGAAGTCGTCCGCGGCGGTCTCCAGGCCGTGCCGCGCGGGCAATACGAGGCGGCCGATGCGCTGGGACTGTCCTATTGGCGCAAGCAGCGGCTGATCATCCTGCCGCAGGCCATCCGCCACGTCATCCCGCCGCTGGTCAACACCTTCATCGCTTTCTTCAAGGACACCAGCCTCGTCCTGATCATCGGGATCTTCGACCTGCTGACGACGGCGAAGACCGCGATCATCGATCCCGCCTGGCAGCAGTTCTCGGTCGAAGTCTACATCTTCATCGCGGCGATCTATTTCGCCTTCTGCTTCGCGATGTCGCGCTATAGCCGAAGCCTGGAGGCAATGAGTACGCGGTGATCTTCCGGCTTTGTGTCCCGGACAAGGTGCGGTGTCGCCGCGGAGACGTTTCTGGATTGCTTCGCTTCGCTCGCAACGACGGTGTCTGGGGCGTCCAGCGACGTCAACTAACCCCAACCCGCGCTGATCCCGCCATCCACGGTGTAGATGACCCCCGACGTATAGCCGGAGCGCTCCGAGGCCAGAAACGCCATCAGGTCGCCGATCTCGCGCGCATGCGCAGGCCGGCCGAGCGGCAGGCTCTTCTGGAATTCCTTGTAGCGGGTCTCGTCGCCAAACTGGTGCTTTGCACGGGTCTTGAGCAGCGTGACGTGGCGGTCGGTGCCTACCGGGCCGGGATTGATGCCGACCACGCGGATGTTGTCGGCGAGGCTCTTGCCGCCGAGCGCGCGGGTGAAGGCCATCAGCGCTGCATTGCCGGCGCTGCCGCAGATGTAGTTGGCGTCGAACTTCTCGCCGGCTGCTCCAATGTCGTTGACGATCACGCCGCCACCGCGCGCCTTCATCTGCGCATAGACCATGCGCGTGAGGTTGATGTAGCCGAACACTTTCAATTCCCAGGCGTGACGCCAGGTGGCTTCGTCGATCTTGTCGATGGAGCCGCCGGGAATATCGCCGGCATTGTTGACGAGGATATCGATCTCGGCGGCTTCCTTGGCGAGCCGCGCGACGTCTTCAGCTTTGCGCAAGTCGACCACGCTCGTCGCCGCGTCGATCTGGTGCGCCGCGCGCAAACGGTCAGCCAGCGTCTTGAGCTGGTCGCCGTTGCGGGCGGCGAGCAGGAGGTGGCAGCCTTCCTCGGCGAAGGCCTCGGCGGCGGCCGCGCCGATGCCTTTGGACGCGCCGGTGATCAGGACGCGCTTGCCACGCAGATGCAGGTCCATGGGGATTCTCGCTGACGTCGGGGAACAGGATGAAATCAGCAGGCGGCCGTCCGCGCCACGGTCAACATTGCAGTGCAGCGTTGCACTGTTGGTGCGTTTGGTCCATTGCAGGGCCATCAACCAGGGCTCATGGTCGGCCCGGTCAGATCAAGTCAGGACAATTTCCAGGGAAACTTCCAGGACAATTTCGATGAGCAAGAAGCAATACCGGATTGCAGTGATCCCCGGCGACGGCATCGGCAAGGAAGTGATGCCGGAGGGGCTGCGCGTGCTGGAGGCGGCCGCGAAGAAGCACGGCGTCTCCGTGCAGTTCGATCATTTCGACTTCTCGTCCTACGACTATTACGAGAAGCACGGTCAGATGATGCCTGACGACTGGAAGGAGAAGATCGGCAAGCATGACGCGATCTACTTCGGCGCGGTCGGCTGGCCGGCAAAAATTCCGGATCACGTCTCGCTGTGGGGTTCACTGATCAAGTTCCGCCGCGAGTTCGACCAGTACGTGAACATGCGACCCGTGCGCCTGATGCCCGGCGTACCGTCGCCGCTTGCGGGCCGCAAGCCCGGCGATATCGATTTCTGGGTGGTGCGCGAGAACACCGAAGGCGAATATTCATCGGTCGGCGGCCGCATGTTCCCGGACACCGACCGCGAATTCGTGACGCAGCAGACCGTGATGACTCGTGTCGGGGTCGACCGCATCCTGAAATTCGCATTCGAGCTCGCGCAGTCGCGGCCGAAGAAGCACCTGACCTCGGCGACGAAGTCGAACGGCATCTCGATCACCATGCCCTATTGGGACGAGCGCGTGGAGGCGATGGCCAGGAAGTTTCCGGGCGTGAAGTGGGACAAGTACCACATCGACATCCTGACGGCGAACTTCGTGCTGCATCCGGACTGGTTCGACGTCGTGGTCGGCTCCAACCTGTTCGGCGACATCCTCTCCGATCTCGGGCCCGCGTGCACCGGTACCATCGGCATCGCGCCGTCGGGTAACATCAACCCCGAGCGCAATTTCCCGTCGGTGTTCGAGCCCGTGCACGGCTCGGCGCCCGATATCGCGGGGCAGGGCGTCGCCAACCCGATCGGCATGATCTGGTCGGGCGCGATGATGTTCGAGCATCTCGGCGAGAAGGAAGCCGGCAAGTCGATCGTCGACGCCATCGAGCGCACACTCGCCGAACGCACGCTGCGCACGAAAGACCTCGGCGGCAATGCCGACACGACCGCCTGCGGCAAGGCGGTCGCGGAGATGGTGGATTAGGCCTCGATGCGTCGGGTAGGTTGGCTGAAGGCGCAACCCACCATTGTGCGGCACAAAAGCGGTGGGTTACGCTTCCGCCTTCGCTCTTCGAGCTTCGGCGGACAAGTCGCTAACCCACCCTACGATTTCTGAGTTAGCGCGCTCGTCCCTCAAGACGCAACGCCGGCGATCGCCAGTACGGTATGCATCAGCACGTTGGCGCCGGCGGTGCAGTCGCTTTGCGTCGCGTCTTCCAGCTCGTTGTGGCTGATGCCGTCCTTGCAAGGCACGAACACCATCGCCGCCGGCATCACGGTGTTGAGGTTGCAGGCATCGTGACCGGCACCGGAGGTGATGCGGCGGCTGGAATAGCCGAGCGTATTGGCGGCCTTCTCGACGGCGGCAATGAGCTTGGGATCAAAATGCGTCGGCGCCTTGCGCCAGACCAGATCAAGCTTTACTTCGACCTTGCGGCGTGCGGCGATATCGGCAATCGCGGCGCGCAGGTCGCGATCGAGCGCGTCCATGATCGCGGCATCCGCGCTGCGGCAATCAACCGAAAAGGCGATCTCGCCGGGAATGACGTTGCGTGACGGGCTTGCGATCACGGCTTCGCCGATGGTGCCGACCGCATTCGGTCCGTTCTTCCTGGCGATCGCTTCCATCGCCAGCACGATTTCCGACAAGGTTGCGAGCGCATCGCGGCGCAACGGCATCGGCGTTGAGCCGGCATGGCTTTCGAAACCGGCGATATGGCCGTCGTACCACAACACGCCCTGACCGGAATCGACTACGCCGATGGTCTTGCCCTCGGCCTCCAAAATCGGGCCCTGCTCGATGTGCAACTCGACGAAGCAGCCGAGCTTCTGAAAGCCGACAGGCTTGTCGCCGCGATAGCCGATCGTGTCGAGCGCCTGGCCGACCGTGACGCTCTCGGCGTCCTTGCGCGACAGGATATCGTCGGTGGTGAAGTCGCCGACATAGGCGGCAGAGGCCATCATGGCCGGCGCAAAGCGTGAGCCTTCCTCGTTGGTCCAGTTGACGACGCAGATCGGTGCCTCGGTCTCGATGCCGGCGTCGTTCAGCGTGCGGATCACTTCGAGCGCGCCGAGCGTCCCCAAAATGCCGTCATACTTGCCGCCGGTCGGCTGCGTATCGAGATGCGAGCCGATGCCGACGGGCGGCTTCGACATGTCGCGGCCCTTCCTTAAGCCGAACATCGAGCCGAGCGCGTCGACGTGCACGTCGAGCCCTGCGTCCTCGCACGCCTTGCGGAACCAGTCGCGCACCTGCTTGTCCTCGGCGCTCAGCGTCAGCCGCCGCACGCCGCCCTTCTGCGTCGCGCCGAATTGCGCGGTTTCGTGGATCGAGCCCCAGAGGCGGGCGGAATCGATTTGCAGATTGGTGGCGGCTCGGCTCATGTGACTTCCATTTAGCTGTCATTCCGGGGCGCCCGAAGGGCGAACCCGGAATCTCGAGATTCCGGGTTCTCGCTTCGCGAGCCCCGGAATGACGATTGAGTTGTCCGGCCCAATTTCAATGACGCGCCGCCACCTCCGCGTCAACCGCAAGACTCTGTCGCGCGATCTGCCGCGCGAGATCGGCAACGCGCTCGACGGCGATGACGTCGGGCGAGGCGAGCCAGCTTGCCGTGAAGGTCAGTGGCGTGATGTTGAGGTCGGTATCGAGCAATTGCAATCGCCCGTCGGCGAGTTCGTTCTCGACGATCGCGGAGGGGATCACCGCGATGCCGAGCCCCTCGACCGCCATGTGGATGACGGTTGCGAGCGAGGCGGAAGCATGCAGCCGGATCGGCGGGAGTTCAGGCCGGTCGAAGACCTCGCGCACGGCCTCGTAGGGTCTGGTCTTCCGCGGGAAGGTGATGATCGGAAATCGCGCGAGATCCTGCCGGGTGACGGGACCATGGCCAAGCCCGAGCGATGGGCTTGCGAGAAAGCCGATCGGATAGTCGGAGAGCACGCGATTGTGCACGCCGGCAGCCGACAGCGGGCCGACCACGAAGGCAAGCTCGATCTCCTGCGCCAAGAGGCGCGCTGTGAGGTTCGGTGTGATGTCGACCTCGATCTCCAGCGACAGGTTCGGATAGATCTCGTTGACGCTCTTGACGAGCCGCGGCAGCCAGGTGTGCACGATGGTCTCGGCGACGCCGAGCCGCATCACGCCGCGCATCGCGGACGCGTTGCCGATCTCTGCCATCATCGCCGCGCGCAGGCCGATCAGCTTCTCCGCATAGACCATCATCTGCCGGCCGCTCGGCGTCGGCGAGGCGACGCGATGATCGCGGTTGAGGAGCTTTACGCCCATCTCGCGCTCGAGCTGGGCAATGCGCTGGGAGATCGCCGGCTGGGTGGTATTGAGCCGCGCCGCAGCTCCCCGGAAGCTGCCGAGCTTCACGACCCAGAGGAACGTTTCGATCGACCTGAAGTCCAGCATTGGAAGGAGTTTTCCAACCGATAAACAGAATTTATCGATCCATATTAGAAAGGAAGATTAGACTTTATAGCACGGCTGGTGTTGGCTGTCCTTGTCGAGATTATAGGCAGGTCAATCAAATGACTGTTTTGGTGGCAGTGCAGCAAACTGAAACAACCGACACCCTTCCGAGCCGCCAGGCTCGGCTCGCCTACCGCGGCGGAGAGGTCGGCTCGACCGCCGGCGTCGCCCCCGGCTTCGTTCAGGGCAATCTTGCGGTCCTGCCCGAGAAATACGCCAGCGCCTTTCACCGCTTCTGTCAGCTCAATCCGAAGCCGTGCCCGATCATCGGCATGTCCGACGTCGGCAGCCCGTTCATTCCGGCGCTGGGCGCCGATCTCGACATCCGCAGCGACGTGCCGCGCTATCGCGTGTGGCGTGACGGCGAGGTCATCGAGGAGCCGACCGACATCACGAAGCACTGGCGCGACGATCTCGTGACCTTCGTGCTCGGCTGCTCGTTCTCGTTCGAAGAGGCGCTGCTCGACGAAGGCATGCCGATCCGCCACATCGAGCACAATGTGCGCGTACCGATGTACCGCACGAACATCGCGTGCGGTGTGTCAGGTCCGTTCGCCGGTCCCATGGTTGTGTCGATGCGTCCGTTCAAGCCGGCGGATGCGATCCGCGCGGTGCAGATCACCTCGCGCTATCCCGCCGTGCACGGCGCGCCCGTGCATCTCGGCCATCCGCACCTGATCGGCATCAAGGACATTGCCAAGCCTGACTACGGCGATCCCGTGCCGGTCGCCGATGATGAGATCCCGGTGTTCTGGGCCTGCGGCGTCACGCCGCAGTCCGTCATCAACGCCGCCAGGCTGCCGTTCGCGATCACGCATTCGCCGGGGCTGATGCTGGTCACGGACCTGAAGAACAAGAACATGGCCGTGATTTAGCGGGCAGCATATGCTGCTTCTTCAGGCTTTACCGCACACATCAATCGCTCCATCGATAGCCGCAAATTAGGAACAGGGGAATCTGCCAATGACGATCACGCGCCGCGACGTTCTGCTCGGAGCCACTGCTAGCGCAACTGCTGCACTCATGCCGCTCTCAGCTCGCGCGCAGACTTCGGAAGTGGTGATCGGGTTGACCTACCCCATGTCGGGCGCCAATGCCCAGATCGGCGTCGATGCGCAGCGCGCATTCGAGACGGCGGTCGACATCATCAACAAGGACTTCGATTTCGACCTGCCGCTCGCCAAGGGCGAAGGACTGCCGGGCCTCGGGGGCGCCAAGATTCGCCTGGTCTTTGCCGACCATCAGGGCGATCCGCAGAAGGGTCGCGCCGAGGCCGAACGCCTGATCACGCAGGAAAAGGTCTGCGCCGTGCTCGGCACCTATCAAAGCGCCGTTGCAGTAACCGTCAGCCAGATCTGCGAGCGCTACCAGATTCCGTTCATGTCGGCGGACAATTCCTCGCCCAGCCTGCATCGCCGTGGTCTCAAATACTACTTCCGTCCCTCGCCGCATGACGAGATGTTCTCGGCCGCGATGTTCGACTTCCTCGATGTGATGAAGAAGAAGGGCACCAAGATCGATTCTCTGGCGCTGTTTCACGAGGACACGATCTTCGGCACCGATTCCGCCAACGCGCAGCTCAAGCTCGCGGCCGAGCGCGGCTACAAGATCGCCGCCGACATCAAGTACCGCGCCAACTCGCCGTCGCTGTCGGCCGAGGTGCAGCAGCTCAAGAGCGCCAATGCCGACGTGCTGATGCCCTCGAGCTACACGACCGATGGCATCCTCCTGATCAAGACCATGGCCGAGCTCGGCTACAAGCCGAACGCGATCGTGGCGCAGGCGGCCGGCTTCTCGGAGAAGGCGCTTTATGATGCCGTGAGCGACAAGGTCGAAGGCGTGATAACGCGCGGCAGCTTCTCGCTCGACCTCGCCGCCAAGCGGCCGATGGTCGGCAAGATCAACGCGATGTTCAAGGAGAAGTCCGGCAAGGACCTCAACGACAACACCTCGCGCGAATTCATGGCGCTGATCGTGATGGCGGACGCCATCAATCGTGCCAAGTCCACCGACGGCGAGAAGATCCGCGATGCCCTGGCCGCGACCGACATGCCGGGCGAGCAGACCATCATGCCCTGGAAGCGCGTCAAGTTCGACGAGATGGGCCAGAACAACGACGCCGATCCGGTTCTTCTGCAATATGTCGGCGGCAAGTTCGTCACCATCTCGCCGGCACAGGCGGCCGTGGCCGAACCGATCTGGCCGATGAAGTAGCCGGGGCGCAGGGCAGGGTGGGGGACCAAGCACTGTGACAGCCGAGACCATTATCCAAAGTCTTGCGAGCGGCCTTCTCATGGGGCTGCTCTACGGACTGATCGCCGTCGGGCTCGCTTTGATCTTCGGCCTGATGGACGTCGTGAACTTCGCCCATGGCGAGTTCCTGATGATCGCGATGTACGCGACCTTCTTCCTGTTCGCGTTCTTTGCGATCGATCCCTTGTTGTCGGCGCCGCTGGTTGCGGCGGCCTTGTTCGTGTTCGGGGCCCTGATCTATCTTCTGGTTGTGCGCTTTGCGATGCGTGCCAAGGCCAATGCCGGCATGGTGCAGATCTTCGCGACCTTTGGCCTGGCGATCGTGATGCGGGGATTGGCGCAGCTCTTCTTCACGCCGGATTATCGCAGCGTCACCCACTCCTGGCTCGGCGGCAAGACCATCGCGGTCGCCGGCATCTTCCTGCCGGCACCGCAGCTGGTTGGCGCTCTGGTGTCGATCGCAGCATTTGCCGCGCTCTATTTCTTCATCAACCGCACCGATTTCGGCCGCGCGCTGGAGGCAACTCGTGAAGATCCCGGCGCGGTGGCGCTGGTTGGCATCGACAAGAACCGCGTGTTCGCACTCGGATGGGGCCTTGGCGCGGCCCTGGTCGGTTTGTCCGGCGCCATCATGGCGGTCTTCTTCTACATCTATCCCGATGTCGGGGCATCCTTTGCGCTGATCGCCTATGTCACGGTGGCGCTCGGCGGCTTCGGCAGCGTGTTCGGCGCCTTCGCCGGCGGCATCGTCGTCGGTTTGGTCGAAGCAACGACCGCGCTGGTTCTGCCGCCGTCGCTCAAATCGGTCGGCATCTATGCCGTCTATCTCCTCGTTGTCTTCATCCGGCCGCGCGGCCTGTTCGGGTCGATGTGATGGACAAGGATTTCTCCGCGCGGCGCCGCCGCGACCTGATCATAGCCGTCGTGCTGGCGGTGATCGCGGCACTGGTGCCGCTGTTCGTGAAGGACGTCTACGTCCAGAACATCATGATCCTGACGCTGATGTACGCAGCGTTATCGCAGAGCTGGAATATCCTCTCCGGCTATTGTGGACAGATTTCGCTCGGCCACGCCCTTTATTTCGGATTGGGTGCCTACACCACGGCGCTTCTCTTCATGAAGTTCGGAGTGCTGCCGTGGTTCGGAATGATCGCCGGCGGCTTGATCTCCGCAGCAATCGCGATGGCGCTCGGCTATCCCTGTTTCCGCCTCGGCGGCCACTATTTTGCGATTGCCACCATCGTGATCGCCGAAATTGCGCTGCTGCTGATCCAGAACTGGGATTGGGCGGGCGCGGCGCTTGGCATCGACATCCCCGTACGCGGCGACAGCTGGTTGAAGTTCCAGTTCACGCGAAGCAAGCTGCCGTATTTCTATTTTGCTCTTGCGCTCGCATGCGTCGCCTGGTTCGTCACCTGGTGGCTGGAAGATTCCAAATGGGGCTTCTGGTGGCGAGCGGTGAAGGATAATCCGCAGGCCGCCGAGAGCCTGGGCGTGGACGTGTTCAATTCCAAGATGGGCGCCGCGGCCGTCTCGGCCTTCCTCGTCGCGGTCGGCGGCAGCTTCTACGCGCAGTTCGTCTCGTATATCGATCCTGAGAGCGTGATGGGTTTCCAGTTCTCTCTGCTGATGGCGCTGCCCGCGGTGCTGGGCGGGATCGGCACCCTCTGGGGGCCCGCGCTCGGCGCGGTCATCCTCATCCCGCTGACGGAATTGACGCGCTCCTATATCGGCGGTTCGGGCCGCGGCGTCGACCTCATCGTCTATGGCTCACTGATCATCCTGATCTCGCTGGCGCTGCCGCGAGGGCTGGTGAGCCTGTTCTCGTCGCGCAAGGGAGCCGCACGATGACCGCGCTCCTCGAAACCCGCGGTGTCTGGCAGCGTTTCGGCGGCCTCGTCGCCAATTCCGACGTCTCGATCTCGGTCGGCCGCGGCGAGATCGTCGGGCTGATCGGCCCCAACGGCGCCGGCAAGTCGACGCTGTTCAATCTCATCGCCGGCGTCCTGCCGCCGACGCAAGGCTCGATTCTATTCGACGGCGAGGACGTCACGCGCATGCCGGCAGCCGAGCGCTGCCAGCGCGGCGTCGGGCGCACCTTCCAGGTCGTCAAGAGCTTTGAGACCATGACGGTCGTCGACAACGTCATCGTCGGCGCGTTGGTGCGCAACACCGTGATGCGCGAGGCCCGTCGCAAGGCGCATGAGGTGCTGGAGTTCACCGGCCTCGCCGCGCGCGCCGGCGTGCTCGCAAGCGACCTCGTGCCGGCCGAGAAACGGCGCCTTGAAGTGGCGCGCGCGCTTGCGACCGAGCCAAAGCTGCTGCTGCTGGACGAAGTCCTCACCGGCCTCACGCCGACGGAAGCGCAGACCGGCGTCGCGCTGGTGCGCAAGGTGCGCGATGCCGGTATCACCGTGCTGATGGTCGAGCACGTCATGGAGATCGTGATGCCGCTGGTCGACCGTGCCATCGTGCTCGACCTCGGCAAGGTGCTGGTCGAGGGCAAGCCCGCCGACGTCGTTCGCGATCCCAAGGTGATCAGCGCATATCTGGGAGATCGACATGCTCAGAGTGCATGAAGTCACGACCGCCTATCAGGGGCTGGTTGCGATTTCGTCGGTGTCGATCGGCGTCGAGAAGGGGGAGATCGTCTGCGTCGCTGGCGCCAATGGCGCGGGCAAGTCGACGCTGCTAAAATCCATCGCCGGCGCCGAGCGCCCGCGTTCGGGCAGCGTGACGTTCGACGGCAAGCGGCTCGACGGCATGGCGCAGCATCACATCACGGCAACCGGTATCGCCTATGTGCCGGAGAACCGCCGCCTGTTCCCGCGTCTGTCGGTGCGCGACAATCTTCGCCTCGGCAGCTATCTCTATCGCGGCGATGCGAACCGCGACGAACCGCTCGAGCTCGTCTTCAACTTGTTCCCGCGTCTGTCCGAGCGTCTCGAGCAGCGCGCGGAAACGCTCTCCGGTGGCGAGCAGCAGATGCTCGCGATCGGCCGCGCCCTGATGACGCGCCCGCGGCTGTTGATGCTGGACGAGCCTTCGCAGGGCATCATGCCAAAGCTCGTTGACGAGATCTTTCAGGCCGTCAAACGTATCCGCGACGCCGGCATGACCGTGCTGATCGTCGAGCAGCGCATGGCCGAATGCCTCGAGATCGCGGACCGCGCCTACATCCTGCAAACCGGCCGCGTCCTGATGCAGGGCCCGTCCGCGGAGATCAAGGGCAATCCGGACGTGCGCAAGGCGTATCTGGGACTGTAGCCGCGAAGGACATTTCGTAAGATGGGCAAAGGCGCGCGAGCGCCGTGCCCACCGCTTTCGTGGAAGCATAGATGGTGGGCACGCTTCCGACTTCGCTCTTCGAGCTACGGCGGACAAGTCGCCTTGCCAGCTCGACGGATTCCTGCGTCATTGCGAGCGGGACACGACCTTGCAACAATCTCTGCGTCATCGCCCGCGAAGGCGCGAAGGCGGGCGATCCACTATCCCAGAGGCGGTGACGAATACGGAGAAGCCGCGGCGTACTGGATTCCCCGCTTTCGCGGGGAATGACAGCGGCGGGTGGGAGGCCGCGGGCGTACCCATAGCAGTGGGCGCTAGTGATGCTCCCCATGCTCCGGCAGCGCCACCCCGAACACCTTCACGAGATCCTTCACCTGCTCCGGCGACAGATGGCGCGGGTTCAGCCCGCGCAGCAGCAGATACAGCTTCGCCGTCTCCTCCAACTCCTCCGTCGCGAACACGGCGGCTTCCAGCGTGTCGCCGGCGACGACTGGGCCGTGATTGGCGAGCAGCACGGATGAATATTTCCCCGCCAGCCCCTTGATCGCATCCGCCACCGCGGGATCGCCGGGGCGGTAATAGGGCACGAGCGCGGTGGCGCCGCATTTCATCAGGTAGTAGGCCGTCATCGGCGGCAGCGCGGCGCGCGGATCGATTTCGGGCAGCATCGAGAGAGCGACCGAATGGGTCGAGTGCAGATGTACGATCGCGCGTGCCGCGCCGCGGGTCTCGTAGAGCGCGGTGTGCAGCGGAACCTCCTTGGTCGGTGCATCGCCCGAGACGAGCCGGCCGGATTGATCCAGCCGTGACAGCCGCGCCGGGTCGAGGAAGCCGAGCGAGGCATTGGTCGGCGTCACCAGCCAGCCGCCGTCGGGAAGCTTGACGCTGATATTGCCGGAGGAGCCCGGCGTCAGGCCTCGCTCGAACAACGAGCGGCCGAAGCGGCAGATATCCTCGCGTAGTTTGCTGTCATTGCTCATGAAAGGGCCGCCCTCATGGCCTCGTTGTCTCACGCTTTGGCAGCGCGGCCAAGCCGTGATATGCGGTTCAAGAGGCCGCCGAGACCGGCCATTGAGGAACGTTCCAAGGGACCAATCGCATGTCGTCTGCCTCGCAAAATCCGCGTATCGCCGTCATCGGGCTTGGCTCGATGGGCTTTGGCATGGCCACATCGCTCAAGCGCACCGGTTTTACCGTGACCGGCTGCGACGTGTCGGCCGACGCGGTGGCGCGCTTCGTCAAGGACGGCGGGGCGGGTGCGAAGACACCGGCGGAGGCGGCGAAGGAGGCGGACGTCGTCGTCAGCGTCGTGGTCAACGCCGCGCAGACTGAAGCGATCCTGTTCGGCCAAAACGGCGCCGCCGAGACCATGCCGAAGGACAGCGTCTTCATCTCCTCCGCCACCATGGACCCCGACGTCGCCCGGCGCCTCGCAAAGCAGCTCGAGGCGACCGGCCGGCACTACCTGGATGCGCCGATCTCCGGCGGCGCGCAGCGCGCCGCGCAAGGCGAGCTGACAATTCTCGCCTCCGGCAGCCCCGCCGCGTTCGCCAAGGCGCGCCCCGCGCTCGATGCCATGGCGGCAAAGCTCTACGAGCTTGGCGATGCCGCCGGCCAGGGCGCCGCCTTCAAGATGATCAACCAGCTCCTCGCCGGCGTGCATATCGCCGCGGCATCCGAAGCGATCGCTTTTGCCGCCAAGCAGGGCCTCGACATCCGGAAGGTCTACGAGGTGATCACGGCCTCCGCCGGCAATTCCTGGATGTTCGAGAACCGCATGCCGCACGTGCTGGACGGTGACTACACCCCGCGCAGCGCGGTCGAGATTTTCGTGAAGGACCTCGGCATCATCCAGGACATGGCGCGCTCGGCAAAATTCCCGGTGCCGGTTTCGGCCGCGGCGCTCCAGATGTTCCTCATGACCGCAGCAGCCGGCATGGGCCGCGACGACGATGCGTCGGTGGCGCGGATGTATGCGCAGGTCACCGGCGTGAAGCTGCCAGGCGATAAATAGGAGGATTCCGATGCCCCGTTTTGCCGCCAACCTCTCGATGATGTTCACCGAGGTGCCGTTCCTCGACCGCTTCGATGCCGCCGCACAGGCCGGGTTCACCGCCGTCGAATTCCTGTTTCCCTATGATCACCCGGTCGACGCGGTTGGCGAGCGGCTCAAGCGCAACGGGCTCACGCAGGCGCTGTTCAACCTGCCGCCCGGCAACTGGGACGCCGGCGAGAAGGGCTTTGCGGCGCTGCCTTCGCGCTTCGGCGATCTCAAGCAGAGTCTGGAGACGGCGTTGCCTTATGCCAGGGCGACCGGCGTCAAGCGTCTGCATTTGATGGCCGGCATCGCCAACCGCGGCGATCGTCTCGCGATCGAGGCTTTCTACAAGTCGGTGGCGTGGGCTGCCGAATTCTTCGCGCCACACGGCATCGACATCGTGATCGAGCCGATCAATCCGCGCAACGTCCCCGGTTATTTCCTCAACGACTTCGGCTTCGCGCGCGACGTGGTCGAGGAGCTGAGGATCCCGAACCTCAAGCTCCAGTTCGACATATATCACTGCCAGATCATCCATGGCGACGTCACCATGCGCCTGCGCGAGATGATGCCGATCATCGGCCATATCCAGATCGCCTCTATCCCCTCGCGTAACGAGCCCGATAGCGAGGAGCTGAACTATCCCTTCCTGTTCGCCGAGCTCGACCGGCTCGGCTATGCCGGCTTCGTCGGCTGCGAATACAATCCGCGCGGCAAGACCACCGATGGCCTCGCCTGGTTCAAGCCTTACGCCGGAGCAAAGTCGTGACACTTGTGCTGGGTTGCATCGCCGACGACTATACCGGTGCCTCCGATCTCGCCAACACGCTGACGCGCGCGGGCCTGCGCACGGTGCAGACAATCGGCGTGCCGTCTGACGACCTGGGACTGCCCGAGGTCGACGCGGTCGTGGTGTCCTTGAAGAGCCGCTCGATCGAAGCGGGGCTTGCGGTGACGCGCTCGCGCGCGGCGGACAAATGGCTGCGCGGCCGCGGCGCGGGCCACGTGCTGTTCAAGATCTGCTCGACCTTCGATTCCACCGACGCAGGCAATATCGGCCCGGTGATGGACGCGCTGCGCGACGACTGCGGCGAGGCGATCGTGCTGGTGACGCCGGCCTTCCCGGAGACCGGCCGCACCGTCTATCAGGGCAATCTCTTTGTCGGCGCGGTGCCGCTTAACGAGAGCCCGTTGAAGGACCATCCGCTCAACCCGATGCACGATTCCAACCTGGTGCGGGTGCTGGCGCGGCAGAGCAGGACCGAGGTCGGTCTCGTCAATCTCGGAAGCGTGACGCGCGGTGCGGATGCCGTGCATGCGCAGCTTGCTGAGCTGTCGGCCAAGGGTACCGGCGCGGCGATCATCGACGCCGTGTTCGACCGCGACCTCGAGACCATCGGCCTCGTCGCAGCTGGCCATCGGCTGTCGGTCGGAGCTTCCGGCATCGGCCTTGGGCTGGCGCGCGCGCTGGTCTCTACGGGAAGGGTGAGTCCGAATGTCGCAGCCGCTGAAGCGGGCGCGCCGGTCGGCGGACCGGCGGCGTGTCTGGCCGGAAGCTGCTCGCAGGCGACCCTTCAGCAGATCACGAATGCCGAACGTGTCATGCCGGTGTTGCATCTCGATCCCGAGCAAATTGTCGCAGGCGGCGGCGAAGCGCAGCGCGCGCTCGCCTGGGCGAAGCCCCGGCTCGCTGATGGTCCGGTGCTGATCGCCTCGAGCGCTACGCCGGAGGCGGTCGGCGCGGTGCAGGCGCGGCACGGCCGCGATGCGGCCGGTCACGCCATCGAGCAGGCCATGGCCGATATCGCCGAAGGACTCGTGCAGTCCGGCATACGGCGTCTGGTCGTTGCCGGCGGCGAGACGTCGGGTGCCGTTGTCGATCGCCTGAAGATTCCGGGCTTCCTCGTCGGCGCGGAGATCGCTGCGGGAGTCCCGGTGTTGCGCGCAGTCGGTGCCAAGGAAGGCAGCATGCTGCTTGCCCTCAAATCAGGCAATTTCGGTGGGCCGGAGTTTTTCTCCGATGCGCTTGGACTCATGCGCTGAGCGCAGGGCTCCCTTAGTCCTCTGTTTATTTCTTTCGCGTTCCGTACTCGTACGGAGTCGTAGTTAACATCTGCTCAGTTCCTTTGGTGTTGGATGGCGGCCGCACTCCTTTGGGTTGCAGCTATATCCTGACGCGCGGTCGTGGCCGAAAAGCCCCGGTCCAAGACGAGAGACTGAAGCAATGCTCGCGAAAATTTCCATTCGTGCCAAGATCATCAGCGTCGTGGCCTTTCTCCTGGCCGCGATGACCGGCATGGGTCTGCTTGCCGTCACGAAAATGCAGTCGATCAACGCCAACACGGCCGATATCACCAGGAATTGGCTTCCCAGCGTGCGGGTGCTCGGCGAGATCCGGGCCAACGCCCTGGCTTACCGCGCCATGGTACGTGGTCAACTGTTGGCGGAGACGCTTGAGGAAAAGCTTGCGGCAGAAAAGACGATCGGGGACGTGATCGAGGCACTGGCCAAGTCCCGCAAGCAATACGAGCCGATGATCAGCTCGCCGGAGGAGCGAGCACTGTACACCGAATGGTCCAAGCTGTGGGACGACTACAAGAACAGTACGGACGATGTCATGGCGCTGTCGCGCAAGGATATCGGCAAGATTCCGCACGAAGCGCTTGAGCTGAACAAAACCGCTGGCAAGATCGGCCAGCGATCGGACGAGGTGCTGAGAAAGGATATCGAGCTCAACAACAAAGGTGGCGACCAGGCTGCCCAGGACGCCGCCGACAGCTATGCCTCCGCCTTCATGCTGGTATCCGTCATTCTCGGCGTCGCACTCGTCATTGGTATCGGCCTCAGCTTCTACATGATCCGTGATGTCTCCGGCGGCATCAATTCTATCGTCGAGCCGATGCAGGCGCTCGGCAAGGGCGACCTGAGCGCGGAAGTGCCGCATCGGGGAGAGAAGACTGAGATCGGCGCCATGGCCGACGCGCTCCAGGTGTTCAAGGAAGCGCTGATCGCCAAGAAGGCGGCCGACGAAGCCGCCGCGCGCGATGCGGAGGTCAAGATCGAGCGCGGTCGCCGCGTCGACAATATCACCCGCGAATTCGAATCCATGATCGGCGAGATCGTGCAGACAGTTTCGTCCGCCTCCACCCAGCTCGAAGCCTCCGCCTCGACGCTGACGGCGAGTGCCGATCGCTCACAGAAAATGGCGACCACGGTCGCGGCGGCTTCGGAAGAAGCCTCCACCAACGTGCAGTCGGTGGCCTCGGCCACCGAGGAAATGGCGTCATCGGTTGGCGAGATCAGCCGGCAGGTCCAGGAAT
This sequence comes from Bradyrhizobium sp. UFLA05-89, assembly GCF_059803475.1. Lineage (NCBI taxonomy): Bacteria > Pseudomonadati > Pseudomonadota > Alphaproteobacteria > Hyphomicrobiales > Nitrobacteraceae > Bradyrhizobium > Bradyrhizobium sp. UFLA05-89. The sequence continues at coordinate 250,871 of NZ_JBANBA010000001.1, forward strand.
CGGCGCGGATGGCGGGCGACGCCGTCGGCCAGGCCCGCACCACCAGCGAACGCGTCAGCCAGCTGTCCAAGGCAGCCTCCCGCATCGGCGACGTCGTCGAGCTGATCAACACCATCGCCGGCCAGACCAACCTTCTGGCGCTGAACGCGACCATCGAGGCGGCGCGTGCGGGCGAGGCCGGCCGCGGCTTCGCGGTGGTGGCATCCGAAGTGAAGGCGCTCGCCGAGCAGACCGCGAAGGCGACCGGCGAGATCGGCCAGCAGATCACTGGCATCCAGGCCGCCACCAACGACTCCGTCGGCGCGATCAAGGAAATCTCCTCGACGATCGAACGCCTCTCCGAGATATCCTCGGCCATCGCGGCGGCGGTGGAAGAGCAGGGCGCTGCGACCCAGGAGATCGCCCGCAACGTGCAGCAGGCGGCGCAGGGTACCCAGCAGGTCTCCTCCAACATCACCGACGTGCAGCGCGGCGCGACCGAGACCGGCACGGCCTCCTCGCAAGTGCTGTCGGCGGCGCAGATGCTGTCCAACGATTCGAGCCGGCTGAAGACCGAGGTCAGCAAATTCCTGACCAACGTTCGCGCGGCGTGATCGTCGAGTCTCTGCTGTCGTCCTGGACAAGCGGAGCGCAGATCCTGGACCCCCGCGCGAGCGCCTTGGGCTCGTCGCGATTACCCAGGGAGCAGTTTGGCGAAGACTCGTGATCACCGTCTTCGCTCCTCAACTTTTCCCTGGGGTGTGGGTCCCTGGCTTTCGTTCGCCAGGACGACATTGCAGGCGAGGCGCATAGCTGCGATGCTTGTTCCGCAGTGCGGTAGCAGGGAAGTGAATGCTGCGGCGCTGCTTCGCGTTGGCGCTTGCGACGGGGTTCGGGTAAAGGGAAAGAGGAATGCCCGCGGGGGCGGATTCCATCTCTCGCTTGACCTGGAACTGACTGGCGAATGATAGCTCTGGTCCGCATCGCCCTGAGCCGGCCGTACACCTTTGTCGTGCTCGCGCTCCTGCTTCTGATCATCGGACCGCTCGCGGCGCTACGAACGCCGACCGACATCTTTCCGGACATTCGCATCCCCGTGATCGGCGTGGTCTGGCAGTACACCGGCTTGCCGCCGGACCAGATGGCTGGCCGCATCACCACGCCCTTCCAGCGCGCGCTGACGACGACGGTCAACGACATCGAGCACATCGCCGCCAACTCCTACAATGGCTTCGGCATCATCAAGATCTTCTTCCAGCCGAACGTCGACATCCGCACCGCCAACGCGCAAGTGACCGCGATCTCGCAGACACTGCTCAAGCAGATGCCGCCGGGCGCGACGCCGCCATTGATCCTGAATTACTCGGCCTCAACCGTGCCGATCATCCAGGTGGCACTGTCGGGCGAAGGGCTCACCGAGCAGAACCTCGCCGATATCGGCATCAATCAGCTCCGCACGCCGCTGGTCACCGTGCCGGGCGCCGCGATTCCCTATCCCTTCGGCGGCAAGCAGCGTCAGGTGCAGATCGATCTCGATCCGACCGCGCTCCAGGCGCGTGGGCTGTCGGGCCAGGACGTCGCCAACGCGCTTGCTGCGCAAAACCTGATCACGCCGGTCGGCACCCAGAAGATCGGCAGCTTCGAGTATAACATCCAGCTCAACAACTCGCCCCTGAAGATGGAGGAGCTCGGCAATCTGCCGATCAGGACCGTCAACGGCGCGATGGTCTATGTGCGCGACGTCGCGACCGTCAGGGACGGCAACCCGCCGCAGACCAACATCGTCCACGTCGATGGCAATCGTTCGGTGCTGATGATGGTGCTGAAGGCCGGCGCGACCTCCACGCTCGATATCATTTCCGGCATCAAGCAGAAAGTGATCGAGGTCAAGGACCAGTTGCCGGATGCGCTGAAGATCGGCTTCATCGGCGACCAGTCGGTGTTCGTCCGCGGCGCGATCGAGGGCGTCGCCTTCGAGGGCGTGATCGCGGCGCTGCTGACCAGCGTGATGATTCTCCTCTTCCTCGGAAGCTGGCGCTCGACCGTGATCATCGCGGTCTCGATCCCGCTCTCGGTGCTCGGCGCCATCATCATGCTCTCGGCGATCGGCGAGACGCTCAATATCATGACGCTCGGCGGTCTCGCGCTTGCGGTCGGTATTCTCGTCGACGACGCCACCGTGACGATCGAGAACATCAACTATCATCTGGAGCAGGGCAAGCCGGTCGAGCAGTCGATCCTCGACGGCGCCAACCAGATCGTGACGCCGGCCTTCGTCTCGCTGCTCTGCATCTGCATCGTGTTCGTGCCGATGTTCTTCCTCACCGGTGTCGCGCGCTTCCTGTTCGTGCCGATGGCCGAAGCCGTGATGTTCGCGATGATCTGGTCATTCATCCTGTCGCGCACGCTGGTGCCGACCATGGCGAACTATCTGTTGCAGGCGCATGTCCATCACGACGGAGCGCAGCCGAAGTCGCGCAATCCGCTCGTCTGGTTTCAGCGTGGTTTCGAGGCACGGTTCGAGCGCATCCGCGGCGGCTATCGCGGCCTGCTGTCGCTCGCGCTCGCGCATCGCGCGGTGTTCGTGATCGGCTTCCTCTGCGTGATCGGCGCGTCATTCGCACTGGTACCATTCCTGGGACGCAACTTCTTCCCCGCGGTCGATGCCGGCAATATCCTGATGCATGTCCGCACCCAGGTCGGCACCCGCGTCGAGGAGACCGCCAACCAGCTCGCCGACGTGCAGAAGGCGATTCGCAAGCTGATCCCGGGTGAGATCGAGACGCTGACCGACAACATCGGCATGCCGATCTCCGGCATCAACATGACCTACAACAACACCGGCGTGATCGGCCCGCAGGATGGCGACATCCAGATCAAGCTGAAGGAGGGTCACAAGCCGACCGAGGAACATGTGCGTGTGCTGCGCGAGCAATTGCCACGTCTGTTCCCAGGCGTCAGCTTCGCTTTCCTGCCGGCCGACATCGTCAGCCAGATCCTGAACTTCGGCGCTCCGGCGCCGATCGATTTGCAGATCCGTGGCGCCAATCTCGAAGCGAACTTCGCTTACGCCAACAAGCTGCTTGCCAGGGTTCGCCGCATTCCCGGCGTGGCGGATGTGCGCATCCAGCAGTCGCCGAACAACCCGACCTTCAACATCGACGTCGACCGCACCCGCGCGCAATATGTCGGCCTGACCGAGCGCGACGTCACCAACAGCCTCGTGGTCAACCTCGCCGGCTCCTCGCAGGTCGCGCCGACCTACTACCTCAACCCCGACAACGGCGTGTCCTATTCCATCGTGATGCAGACGCCGCAGTATCAGATCGATTCTCTGAGTGCCCTCCAGACGCTGCCGATCACGGCTGCCGGAAATTCACAGTCGCCGATCCTCGGCGGCATCGCCGACATCAAGCGCTCGACATCGAGCGCGGTGGTGTCGCAATACGACATCCAGTCGCTGGTGCAGATCTTTGCGACCACGCAAGGCCGCGACCTCGGCGCGGTTGCAACCGATATCCGCCAGGTGATCGCCGATACCGCCAAGGAGGTGCCGAAGGGGTCTTCCGTCGTGCTGCTCGGCCAGGTGCAGACCATGAACAGCGCCTTTGCCGGGCTGCTGTTCGGCCTGTTGGCGGCCGTGGTGCTGATCTATTTCCTGATCGTCGTGAACTTCCAATCCTGGTCCGACCCGTTCGTGATCGTCACCGCGCTGCCGGCGGCGCTCGCTGGTATCGTCTGGATGCTGTTCACGAGCGAGACGACGCTGTCGGTGCCTGCGCTGACGGGCGCCATCATGTGCATGGGCGTGGCGACGGCGAACAGCGTGCTCGTCATCTCGTTTGCCCGCGAGCGCTACGAAGAGCTCGGCGATCCCGTCGCAGCGGCGCTGGAAGCCGGCTTTGTCCGGTTCCGCCCGGTTCTGATGACGGCGCTCGCCATGATCATCGGCATGGCGCCGATGGCGTTGGGGCTGGGGGAGGGCGGCGAGCAGAACGCACCGCTCGGGCGCGCCGTGATCGGCGGCCTGATCTTCGCGACCTTCGCCACGCTGATGTTTGTTCCCGTGGTCTTTAGTATGGTACACAAGAAACAAGGCGCCAAGGCCGCCGCCGCTGCCTCACCGGAGAAGCCGCATGCCGTCCACTGAACCCCGCTCGCCGGTGTCGCGCCGGAAACTGGGCATATTTGGCGTCGTGGCGCTGATCGCGGCGGGTCTCGTCGTCGGCACTGGTATCCGCGCCCGCGAGGAGCAGGGCTCGAAGCTGAAGCAGTGGACTGACGACCAGGCCATTCCAAGTGTCGCGGTGACGCTACCCAACGCCAAGGTACTCAACGCCACCATCGACCTGCCGGGCCGGCTGGAAGCCTACTACCGCGCGCCGATCTTCGCCCGCGTCTCGGGCTATCTGAAGAGCTGGAGCGCCGACATCGGCACTCGCGTCAAGGCAGGGCAGGTGATCGCCGAGATCGAGGCGCCCGACCTCGACCAGCAACTCCTGCAAGCCCGCGCGGATCTCGCCAGCCAGCAGGCGAGCGCGAGGCTCTCGGAAGCGACCTTGAACCGGCGCAAGACGCTGGTCGCCTCCAACTTCGTCTCCGCCCAGGAGATCGACGAGCGCACCGCCGATCTTTCCAACAAGAAGGCTGCCGTCAATTCGGGCCAGGCCAATGTCGAGCGCCTCGAGGCGCTCGCCGGCTACAAGAAGATTACTGCGCCTTTCGACGGGGTCGTCACTGCACGAGACACCGATGTCGGCGCGTTGATCAATGCGGGCGGCGGCTCGGGCCCTTCGATGTTCGTGATCTCAGACATCACCAAGCTGCGCGTTTACGTCAGCGTGCCGCAGAATTATGTGCCGGCGATCAAGATCGGCGCCAAGGCCAGTATCACGCTGCCGGAGTATCCGAACCGGACCTTCCCGGCGACGGTTGAAGCCTCCTCGCAGGCCGTCGACGTCTCCTCGGGCACCACGCGCATGCAGCTCGGGCTCGACAATTCCAGCGGCGAGCTGATGCCCGGCGGCTATGCCAGCGTGAAGCTGCACTTGCAGCGTGATTCCGCGCCGCTCAGCATTCCCGCAAGCGCCCTGATCTTCAACGGCAGCGGCCTGCGCGTCGCGACCGTCACGCCCGACGACAAGGTGGCGTTCAAGACCGTGACCATCGCGCGCGATCTCGGCCGCGAGATCGAGATCGCCTCCGGCATGGCTCCCGACGACCGCGTCATCACCGCGCCGCCCGACGGCCTCGCCGACGGCGACCAGGTGCGGGTGGTGAACGGTGGCGCCAAGGGCAAGCCCGCCACCGCGTCCGAAAAGCAGGCGCCGAGGAGCTAGGGTGGTCTCGTGCCCCGGACGCAGCGCAGCACGAAGTGATGCGGTGCTGAGCCGGGGCCCACTTGCCAAAGCGCAGCCTGTTGCCCATCTGGGTCCCGGCTCTGCGGAGCAGCGCTAAGCGCAGCACCGCGTCCGGGACACGAGAACTAGCTCACCTTCCACTCGGGCACGCCGTCTTCCGCCATCGCGATCCCGCCGAGCGATCCTACGGGCGTGCGGTCCATGTTCAGCAGATGCGCCAGTGTCGCGTTGTCGCTTGCCGGAATGCGCGCCAATGTTCGCCGGTCGTCCTCCGTGCGCAGCATGACGACGCCGTGCTCGACGTTGCCATTGCGGCCGTAGAGTACCGTAAAGCTCTCGACTTTGCCCGGGCCTGAGGCCTCGGTCACGAACTCCGGCACCGCGCGCTTGTTGCGGTCGGCATCAAGCTGCACACTCGAGGCCTGCGCCAGCGCCGCGCGCGGCGGCGTTTTCGAGAGCACGAGCCCGTGGTGCTTGGTGACGAAACCGCCCTGGCCGTAGAGCAGGCCGAGTTTCGCGCCACCGCGCAATTTGCGCACCATCGCGCAGGCCGCGTGGGTCATGTAGTTATTGAGCGGTGCGCCGAAGAAGGTAAGGCCGCCGGTCACGGTCGGCTGCACATCGGGCCCGAGCCCCAGCGTCCGCCGCGCCATCTTCGGCACGCAAGGAAAGCAGCTATACAGCTCGATTGCGTCGAACTGCGTGCCGTCACCGCCGGCGAGATCCATCACCGCCTTCAGCACCGCATTCTGCGGATGGCTCTCATAGAACTGATCGCGCAGGAGATAGTCGCGCGGCTCCTCGGCCGAGGCGCCACCGAGCGGATAGACCAGCCGGTCCTCGGCAATGCCGGCCGCGCGCGCCTTCGCAAGGCTGGTGAGCAGCAGCGCGCCGCCCATGTTGACCATTGGGTTGGCGACCATGAGTTTCGTGTAGGGCCACGCGATCAGGCGGTTGTCCGCGGTCGGCGTCGTGATCTCGGCCGGCGCAAAGCGCCGCTTCAACCAGGCGTTCGGATTTTGCGCGGCGGCCTCCGAATAGCGCGACCACAGCGTGCCTGATTCCGCCATCGCCTCGCGCGGCGTCTGCCCCCAATGCGCGGAGGATGCGGCCTCGTAGAAGGGATAGACCGTGACGGGACGAAACACGCCGAGCTTCACGGCGAGCGGCTTCTGGAACGCTGCGCCGCGCTTCGGCTCTTCGACGTCATGCGCAAACGGCGTCCATGGCAGTTTTGCTCCGGCGCGTTCCGCCTTGGTCGCGGTCGATTGCGCCTCCGCGCCGCAGACGGCGGCCACACTGCATTCGCCGCGCGCGATGCGCTGCGCCGCCTCATGCAGATAGCGGATCGGGCTCTCGCCGCCGACCGGCCCGTAGTAGCAATGCGAAGGTTGAACAGCGAGCCGCCGCGCCAGCAGCTTTTCGGGATCGCGATAGCGCCAGCTCAGGAAGTTGACGACGTCGAGCGATTGCACCTCGCCAAGCAGCCTTGCGCCAGCATCTTCTTCGGCCCGCCGGAGCGCCTGTTCGAGAAGATCGAGCGGCTCGAGGCCCGCGGTGATCTCCTTGGGACGATCGACGATCTCGCCGATGCCGACGATGACGGGAACGCGGTCTGGGGGGATGCTGGTCTTGCCTGTCATGACTTCCAATTCACGGTGTCGGTTATTTCGTCATTGCGAGCGAAGCGAAGCAATCCAGGCTGTCTCCGCGGAAAGATTCTGGACGAAGTAGCGTGCCCGCGCATTGCCCGCGGCGGCCGCGCGGGCCGGCGTGTGCACGGTGGCGCCCAGCACGCCAAAATCGCCGGCGCGGCTCACGGCGGCCACGACGTCGCGGCAATGGCTGAAGGCGAACAGGAGGAACTTGATTCCCCGCATCTCGCAGATAGGCGATTTCATCTGTCTCTCCCCGGCGGCCGCCTTCGCGTTGCTCTTGCTTTGGCGAAAACGCTGGCTTGGCCTCGCCACCATGCAAAGCCGCTTCGCCATGGGCTTCTTGCGTGTAGGCGCCGGACGGACGGAGCACCCCGGCCATGACGAAACGGGGAGGGCGCCCATCCGCCAATGCAACCCGGCGCTCTTGCCAATCTCGCCGGTATCGCTAGCTAACAGCCCACGCGCCCTTCCGCGCTGGAGCTCTTTTTCATGACCGACGCACCCGCCTATGAGCCGCCCAAAGTCTGGACCTGGAATAAGCCGAGCGGCGGGCAGTTTGCCAGCATCAACCGGCCGATCGCAGGCCCGACGCATGACAAGGAGCTGCCGGTCGGCCGGCATCCGTTCCAGCTCTATTCGCTGGCCACGCCGAATGGCGTCAAGGTGACCGTGATGCTGGAGGAGCTGCTTGCGCTCGGCCACAAGGGCGCGGAATACGACGCCTGGCTGATCAATATCGGCAAGGGCGATCAGTTCGGCAGCGGCTTCGTCGCCATCAATCCGAACTCGAAAATCCCCGCGCTGCTGGACCGCTCCGGTCCCGAGCCGATCCGCGTGTTCGAGTCCGGCTCGATCCTGGTCTACCTTGCCGAAAAGTTCGGTGCTTTCCTGCCGAAAGATATCAAGACGCGTACCGAAGCGATGTCCTGGCTGTTCTGGCAGATGGGCAGCGCACCCTATCTCGGCGGCGGCTTCGGTCATTTCTACGCCTATGCGCCGACCAAGATCGAATACGCCATCGATCGCTTCGCGATGGAAACCAAGCGCCAGCTCGACGTCCTCGACCGGCGGCTTGCGGAGAGCGAGTACCTGGCGGGCGGTGACTACACGATCGCCGACATCGCGGTCTGGCCGTGGTATGGCGCGCTCGCCAAGGGGCTCGTCTATGGCGCTGGCGAATTCCTGTCCGTGCAGGACTACAAGAACGTGCAGCGCTGGACCGATCAGATCGCCAAGCGCCCGGCGGTGAAGCGCGGCCGCATGGTCAACCGCGTCTCCGGCGACCCCGCAAGCCAATTGCACGAGCGTCACGACGCTTCCGACTTCGAGACCAAGACGCAGGACAAGCTTCAGACGGCGGCTGCGTCGTAAGCCCCTCCACGAGTTGTAGTCGTAGGGTGGGCAAAGCGAAGCGTGCCCACCGCTCATGTCAACCAATGCGGAAGGATGGTGGGCATGGCGCGCGAAGAGCGCGCCCTTGCCCACCGACAGCAACAGGCTTACGGCATGCTCAGCTCATGCCGTCCCACCACCATCCAGTGCACCTCGTCCGGGCCATCTGCAAAGCGCAGGTGGCGAACGTCCTGGTACATCTCGGCGAGCGGCGTCCATTGCGAGATGCCGGTGGCGCCGTGCATCTGGATCGCCTGGTCGATGATGGTGCAGGCGCGCTCCGGCACCATGGCCTTGACCATGGAGACCCAGACGCGCGCCTCCTTGTTGCCGAGCACGTCCATGGCCTTTGCCGCCTTCAGCACCATCAGCCGCATCGCCTCGATCTCGCAGCGCGCCTGCGCGATGATCTGAAGGTTGCCACCGAGATGGGCGATCTTCTTGCCGAAGGCCTCGCGCGTGAGGCCGCGCTGCACCATCATGTCGAGCGCCTTCTCGGCCTTGCCGATGGTGCGCATGCAGTGATGGATACGCCCGGGTCCAAGGCGGAGCTGCGAGATCTCGAAGCCGCGGCCTTCGCCGAGCAGGATGTTGTCTCTGGGCACGCGCACATTGTTGAAGCGCATATGCATGTGTCCGCGCGGCGCGTGGTCCTGGCCGAACACGTGCATCGGTCCCAGGATTTCGACGCCGGGCGTGTCCTTCGGCACCAGGATCTGCGACTGCTGCTTGCTCGGCGGCGCATCGGGATTGGTCTTGACCATCACGATCATGATCTTGCAGCGGGGATCGCCGAGACCCGAGATGTAATACTTCTCGCCGTTGATCACCCATTCGTCGCCGACCAGCTTTGCAGTGGTCGAGATGTTCTTGGCATCGGATGAAGCGACGTTCGGCTCCGTCATCGCGTAGGCCGAGCGGATCTCGCCGTTCAAAAGCGGCTTCAGCCACGTCTCCTTCTGCGCCTTGGTGCCGACGCGCTCCAGCACCTCCATGTTGCCGGTGTCGGGCGCCGAGCAGTTCATGGTTTCCGAAGCCAGCGGGCTCTTGCCGAGCTCGACGGCGATATAGGCGTAGTCGAGGTTCTTCAGGCCCTGGCCGGTGTCGTCATCGGGCAGGAAGAAGTTCCAGAGGCCTTCCTCCTTGGCCTTGTTCTTGGCCTTCTCCAGCACCTCGAGCTGACCCGGCGTAAAGCTCCAGCGGTCGTCCTTCTTCTCGCCATGCTTGATGAACTCCACCGCCATCGGCTCGACGGTCTCGCGGATGAACTTCTTCACGTGGTCATAGAGCGGCCGGACCTGGTCAGACATTCTGAGATCATTGAGCTCGTCGCCGGGATTGAGCGTGTAGTTGGTGGTGCGGGGCACATAGGCGTGTTTCATTCTTGTTCCTCCCGATTGAGTGGGCCGCGATTGCCGCGACAATAGACGCGGCGAGGTCAAAGCGCGAGCGTGGTTTTTTGAATCGATGTAGATCAAACAGCGTTTGAAACGCCATGCCCGCCGCAGTCCCCGGCGTCATCGCCCGACTTGATCGGGCGATCCAGTACTCCGTGAGATCAGTGAGTCCAACGAGAGGCCGCGGCGTACTGGATTCCCCGCCTTCGCGGGGAATGACAGCTTCGATTGGGCGGGAGCGATTGCCCGCTCACACCATCCGGTGCATCGCGCAGATCTTGTTGCCGTCGGGATCGCGCAAGTAGGCGAGGTAAGCCTTGCCCGCCGCGCCCTCACGAATGCCGGGAGGATTCTCGCAGGTCTTCCCGCCGGCCGCGATGCCGGCCGCGTGCCAGGCCTCGACCTGTTCGGGCGAATTGCAGGCAAAGCCGATGGTGCCGCCATTGGCGTGCGTCGCAGGCTCGCCATTGATCGGCTTGCTCACCGAGAACACGCCGGCCCTGGTGACGTAGAAGATGCGATGGCCGTCGACCCGCGCCGGCCGCACCTCGAGTGTCGCCAGCAGCTTGTCGTAGAACGCCTTGGCCTTGTCCAGATCGTTGGTGCCGATCATCACGTGCGAGAACATTGCTCTTTTCCCCCTGTTGTTGTGACTCAGTTTGTAGGGTGGGTTAGCGAAGCGTAACCCACCAATCTCTTTCACGCGGATAATTCCATGGTGGGTTACGCCTTCGGCTAACCCACCCTACAAATCTCAAAACGCGGTATAGCCGCCGTCGATCACGAATGTATCCGCCGTGTGATAGGATGATGCCTTGCTCATCAGGTACACCGCGATGCCGCCGAAATCGGATGGCTCGCCGAAGCGCCGCTGCGGAATCCGTGGCATCACGTTGGCGACGAATTTCTCGTTGGCCATGATCCCGGCGGTCATGTCGCTCCTGATCCAGCCCGGCAGGATCGCGTTCGCGGTGACGCCGTAGCGCGCCAGCTCGACGCCGAGCGCGCGCACCAGCGCGTTGATCGCGGCCTTGGTCGCGGCGTAATGCTCGTTACGCGCGGTGCCGAAGATCGAGGCGAGGCTCGAGGTTGCAACCAGCCGGCCGAAGGGATCGCCGGCATTGGCGCGGTCGGTCATGTGCCTGGCCGCGGCCTGGAAGGCGTGGAACACGCCGTCGAGATTGGTCGCAAACATCGAGCTCCATTCTTCCTCGGTGCGTTCGATGAAGGAGCGCCGTCCGCCGCCGCCGATGCCGGCATTGGCGAAGCAGCCGTCGACCCGGCCGAACGTGTCGAGCGTCGCCTTCATCGCCGCATTCACTGACGCAGGATCGGTGACGTCGCAGACGCGGGCATCGACCTTGCCGGGCGAGCCGGCCATGCTGGCGACGGCAGCCTTGTTCTTCTCGGCGTTGCGGCCCCAGATCGAGACGTTGCAGCCTTGTGCGGCCAGCGCCTGCGCGATGCCGAGCCCGATACCGCCATTGCCGCCGGTGATCACGGCGACGCGGCCGGTGAGATCGAAAATGGTCATGGGTGTTTCCCCGCTGTTTCTTGGCATGACGCGCATCAGCCTGTGCGCACAAGATTGTCCGCTATGTCCCGATCACCATGGACAAGCCGCCGACAAAAATCAAATATGCGCTCCGACGAAAAGCAATTCCGGTCTGCGGAACATCGCGGCCGCAACGGGGGTGAGGAAACCATGCAGTTCAAACACGTCGCGCTCGATTTCGACGGGCCGGTCGCCATTCTGAAGCTCGATCACCAGGAGGTCATGAACGCCGTGTCGGTGGACATGCTGGGCGGGCTCACGGAGGCGCTCGACGAGATCGAGGAACGGAAGAGCGAGGTCCGCTGCGTGGTGCTGACCGGCGCGGGGCGCGCGTTCTGCACCGGCGCGAACTTGCAGGGCCGCAACAATCAGTCGAAGAAGACCAAGGCCGGCCTGACACTCGAGACCGGCTTTCACCCGTTCCTGCGGCGGATCCGCAATCTGCACTGTCCAATCGTTACGGCGGTCAACGGTCCGGCTGCCGGCGCCGGCATGAGCTTTGCGCTGCTCGGCGACATGATCCTATGCGCGCGATCGGCCTATTTCCTGCAAGCCTTCCGCCGCATCGGCCTCGTGCCCGATTGCGGCTCGACCTGGTTGTTGCCGCGCCTCGTCGGCAAGGCGCGGTCGATCGAGCTGTCGCTGATGGGCGAGCGGCTGCCGGCGGAAAAGGCGCTGGAATGGGGCCTCGTCAACCGCGTCCATGACGACGGCGCGCTGATGGAGGAGGCGATGAAGCTCGCGCATGAGCTTGCCAACGGGCCGACGGTGGCGCTGTCGCTGATCCGCAAGCTCTATTGGGACAGCCCGGAAAATTCCTTCGAGGAGCAGCTCAATCTCGAATTCCAGTGCCAGCTTCGTGCGGGTGACACCGAGGATTTCCGCGAGGGCGTCGGCGCCTTCCTCGAGAAGCGTCCGGCCAAATTCAGAGGTAAATGATCAGAGGCAAATGATCGAGGCGGAGCTTTCGCGTAGCGTCGCGCGCTGGTGTCCTGGGGCAACCGGCGTCACGGGGGCTGCAAAACTGTCCGGCGGTGCCAACCAGGAAAGCTGGCGCTTCGACATTCTGCATCCCAATGGGAACGTTGGCGCGATCCTGCGTCGTGCGTCGAGGGACTATCGCGTGGCGCCGTCGCGAGCGGCAGGCTTCGTCGCCGAGGCCAGGCTGATGCAGCTTGCATACGAGGCGGGAGTGCCGTCGCCGCGCGTGCTGCATGTCCTGACGGCGGAGGACGATCTCGGCACCGGGTTCATCATGCAGCGGGTTGAGGGTGAGACGATTGCCCGCAAGATCTTGCGGGACGATGAGTTCGCCGCGGCACGCCCGCTGCTGGCGCGCCAGATCGGCGGCATCCTCGCCGGCCTGCATAAGCTGCCGCAAGCCGAGCTGCCGGAGCTTCGCCGCATGACCGCGAGAAAGGAGCTCGACGAGTTGGAGCGCGACTATCGCAACTTCAACTGGCCGAAACCGGTGTTCGAACTTGCGCTGCGCTGGCTGCGTGACCACGATCCCGGTCCGTCCGACGAGGTGACGTTGGTCCACGGCGATTTCCGCAACGGCAACCTCATCATTGGGGCGGATGGCGTGCGCGCGGTGCTGGATTGGGAGCTCGCTCATCTTGGCGATCCCATGGAGGATCTCGGCTGGATCTGCGTCAACTCCTGGCGATTCGGCGAGATCGACAAGCCGGTCGGCGGTTTCGGCCCACGCGAGGAAATGTTTGCCGGCTACGAGGCTGCTGGCCGCAGGGTCGATGCGGCGCGGGTGAAGTTCTGGGAAGTGATGGGCACGCTGCGCTGGGGATTGATGTGCGGCGCCATGATGCAGCGGTTTCGCGCTGGCCCCGATCATTCCATGGAGCGCGCCATGATCGGCCGCCGCGCCTCAGAGACCGAAATCGACCTGTTGCGCCTGCTGGCGCCGCGAGGGAGCTGAGCATGCAGGACGAGCCGAGCCCGATCGAGCTGACCCATGCGGTCGCCGATTTCCTCCGCAGTGAGATCGTGCCGCTGATCTCCGGCCACCAGGCATTCAAGCTGCGCGTCGCCATCAACGCCCTCGACCTCGTTGTGCGGCAGTTGACTCTGGAGGAGGGGAGTGATGGGCGCGAGATGACGCGGCTGCGCGTGCTGCTCGGCATGGACGGCGCGTTGACCGAGCTCAATCGCGCGCTCGCCGAGCGCATCGCGAAAGGCGAGCTGGACCTTGCGACGCCGGGGCTCGCCGAACATCTCTGGCAGACCACGATGGACAAGCTCGCCGTCGATCAGCCGAATTACGCATCGTACAAGCGGGAGTTGTCGAGGGGTGGATGATCCAGCCCCATTCGCAGCCGTCATCGCCCGGCTTGACCGGGCGATCCAGTACGCCGCGGCAGTTGTTATGAATATCGCTGCCTCTGGAATACTGGATGCCCTCGCTTTCGCGGGGCATGACACCGGTGATGTGAAAGGGCCCTCGCCATGACAGGCGCAGAGCCCTACCGTCCCAGCCACTTCGGCGGCCGCTTCTCGGAAAACGCCTTCGGCCCCTCGATGTAATCCTGCGAGGCCACCATCGCCTTCACCGCCGGGTACTCCCGCTGCTCCTCGATCGCCTGTTCCAACGACACGGCGAGCCCCTTCTGGATGGTCTGCTTCGACGCGCGGATCGACATTGGCGAGTTCTTGGTGATCATCTCCGCCCAGCGCAACGCTGACGCGAGCGCTTCGCCCTGCGGCACCACCTCGTTGACGAAACCGAGCTCAAGGCCCTCCTTGGCGCTGACGTGGCGCGCGGTGAGGATCATGCCCATGGCGCGCTTCAATCCGATCTGCCGCGGCAGACGATGCAGGCCGCCGGCAAGCGCGGCGAGGCCGACGCGTGGCTCGGGCAGCGCGAAGGTCGCATTCTCCGAGGCGATGATCAGGTCGCAGGCGAGCGCGATCTCGAAGCCGCCGCCCATCGCGACGCCATTGACGGCGGCGATGATCGGCTTGTCGCAGTCGAAGCGCGAGGTGAGGCCGGCAAAGCCGCCCTTGTCCCAGCCGCGTTTTCCTCCCGCCGCCTGCCATTTCAGGTCGTTGCCGGCGCAGAACGCCTTGTCGCCGGCTCCCGTAACGATCGCAACCCACTGCGCAGGGTCTGCCGAGAAATCGTCGAACACCTTGTTGAGCTCGAAATGCGCATCGATATGCAGCGCGTTGTAGACCTCGGGCCGCGACAGCGTGACGATGGTGAGCGGACCCTTGCGTTCCACCTTGGAAAATTTCAGCTCCATGATCGCTCCCGCATTTTCTGTTGGAAGGAATTGATCGCCATACTAACGCGCGGCCGGACCTCAGCACCATCCAATTGCGCAAGCGCGCATTGCGTAACCGGCGCCTCTCGGCTTGCTTGACTTGCCAGCGCTCTTCTCACCTTATTCGAGGCAAGCAAAAAGCGCGTAGCGCCTTAACGCAAAACAACAAGATAGCTCCGGGAGAGACTGCCGTGGATTTCTCATTGCCTGCCGATCTCGTCGCCTACCTCGGAGAGCTCGACCGTTTCATCGAACGCGAGATCAGGCCGATGGAGGAGGCCGACGACAACATCCGCTTCTTCGATCATCGCCGCGAATGGGCGCGCACCGATTTCGAGAATGGCGGCCTGCCGCGGCATGAATGGGAGGCGTTGCTGCGCAGGGCGAAGGATTGCGCGGATGCCGCCGGCCATCTGCGCTTCGCGGTGTCCCGGCAATATGGCGGCAAGGACGGTTCCAACCTCTGGATGGCCGTCATTCGCGAACATTTCGCCGCAAAGGGTCTCGGCCTGCACAACGATCTTCAGAACGAGCATTCCATCGTCGGCAATTTCCCGGTCGTGACCATGCTGGACCGCTACGGTCGCGACGACCAGAAGGCGATGATCGACGGCTCGATCAAAGGCAAGTATCGCATCACCTTCGGCCTGACCGAGCCGCATCACGGCTCGGATGCCACCCACATGGAGACGCGTGCCGTTGCTGCGACGCGCGACAACGTCAAGGGCTGGATCATCAATGGCCAGAAGATGTGGACGACCGGCATGCACGTCGCGACCCATTGCGCGCTGTTCGCGCGCACGTCAGGCAATGATGGCGATGCGCGCGGCATCACCTGCTTCCTGGTGCCGGCGACCAGCCATGGTGTGAAGGTCGAGGAGTACATGTGGACCTTCAACATGCCGACGGACCATCCCCGTGTCAGTTTTACGGACGTGTTCGTGCCCGGGGACGCGCTCTTCGGCGAGGTCGGCCGCGGCCTGTCGCTCGCGCAGTGCTTCGTGCACCAGAACCGCATCCGTCAGGCCGCAAGCTCGCTCGGCGCTGCGGTCTATTGCATCAACGAAAGTGTCAAATACGCGCGCGAGCGAAAGCCCTTCGGCAAGGCGCTCGCGGAGAACCAGGCGATCCAGTTCCCGCTGGTCGAACTCGCCACCCAAGCCGAGATGCTGCGCCTGTTGATCCGCAAGACCGCGTGGGAAATGGATGGGCTCACCGAGGAGCAGATCGAGCGAACGCTCTCCGACCGCGTCTCGATGTGCAACTACTGGGCAAACCGCCTTTGCTGCGAAGCCGCCGACCGCGCCATGCAGGTCCATGGCGGCATGGGCTATTCACGCCATAAGCCCTTCGAGCATATCTACCGGCATCACAGACGCTACCGCATCACGGAGGGGAGCGAGGAGATCCAGATGCGGAAGGTGGCGGGATTTTTGTTCGGGTATATGGGCCCGGGGAAGCATTGAGGCGCGAAGTCGTAGGGTGGGCAAAGCGACTCATCCGCCGTAGCTCGAAGGGCGAAGGCGGAAGCGTGCCCACCACTTCTGCCGAAGACGCGGTGGGATGGTGGGCACGACGCTTCGCGCCTTTGCCCACCCTACGGAATCTGCGCGCGCCCCGAGACGACGAGCGAGAATCAATTCACCCTTCGATCCTTGCCCGCCCAATACGGCTCGCGCAACTGTCGCCGCAAAATCTTGCCTGACGGATTACGCGGCAGCGCGGGGATGAACTCCACGCTCTTCGGGGTCTTGAAACCGGCGATCCGTTCGCGGGTGAAATTGATGATGTCGGTGGCGCTGGCCTCCTTACCGGGCTTCATCACCACGATCGCCTTCACCGCCTCGCCCCATTTGTCGTCGGGCACGCCGATCACGGCGGCTTCTGCCACATCGGGGTGGTCGCACAGCGCGCTCTCGACCTCGGCCGGATAGATGTTCTCGCCGCCGGAGATGATCATGTCCTTGATGCGGTCATGGATGTAGAGGTAGCCGTCCTCGTCCTGGTAGCCGGCATCACCGGTGCGCAGCCAGCCGTCGGCGCGAAGCGTCGCGGCGGTTGCCTCCGGCAAGTTCCAGTAGCCCGCCATGTTGGAGCCCGAGCGTGTCGCGATCTCGCCGACCTGGCGCGGCGGCAGCGGCTTGCCATTGGCATCAAGGATCGCGATCTCGACGCCCGGCAGCGCCTTGCCGGCGGAGCGCATCCGCTCCAGCCCCTCGACATGATCCTCCGGCGGCAGCGCGACGATCGTGCCCGTCGTCTCGGTCATGCCGTACATCTGCACGAATCCGCACTTGAAGACCTCGATGCATTCCTTCAGCAGCGCCGCCGGGATCGGTGAGGCGCCATAGAGCATGTATTTCAGGCGCGAGAAATCGACCGTTTTTGCGCGCGGCTGGCGCACCACGAACTGCATTGCCGCCGGCACCATGAAGAGTTTCGTGATGCCCGACAGCTCGAAGAAGTCGAGCACCTTTGTCGGATCGAACTCGCGCGCGATCACGCCGCGGGCGCCATGATAGAGTCCCATCACACCCCAGCCTGAGCCGCCGATGTGGAAGATCGGCATCGCGACCAGCGACACGTCGTCGGTCGACCACCTGTTCCACTCAGGCTTGTCCTGGGCATTTCCGGTCTGAACGAGATTGAGGAAGTTCGCATGCGACAGCATCGCGCCCTTCGGCTTGCCGGTGGTGCCGGACGTATAGAGCTGGATCGCAATGTCCTTCGCGTTGATCGGTACGTTCGGGTCGTTGCCTTCTTGCGCATCGCGCCAGGCGGTGAAATCGGGCCATTCCGGCGCGCCGCCTTCGGTGGTGATCACGCTGCGCACGTTCGGCAGCTTGTCCCTGATCTGGCGCGCCAGCGCGATGAACTCAGGCCCGACGAACAACACCGGCGCCTTGCAGTCCTCCACGATGAACGTAACTTCCGGCCCCGCGAGCCGCCAGTTCACCGGCGCCATCACCACGCCGGCTTTCATCGCACCCATCAAAAGCTCGAAGTAGACGTCGCTGTTCTTGCCGAGATAGGCGATGCGGTCGCCATGCCTGACGCCCATCGCGAGAAGCGCATTGGCGACCTTGTTCGTCTTGACGTCGAATTCGGTAAAGCTGGTGAGGCGTCCCTCGAACTCATAGGCGGTGGCGTTGCCGCGGCTCTTCGCGCGCTCGCGCACCATCTCGGCGAGGTTCGCCAATGGCTGTGATGTGGACATGTCTCTCCCGTGGCGTCTTGTTTTTATGCCGCGGAGTGTGGCGTCATCCGCAGGTAAAGACAATACGGGGGAGGGGAGCTTCGGTTTCGTGTCCCGGACGCGCTGCAGCGCTCTCCCGGCGAAGCGAAGCTTCGTCCGATGCGCTGCTGCGCAGAGCCGGGACCCACACTTTCGCGCACGTGCGAGCAGGCTGGGCCCCGGCTCTGCAACGCATCACGCCGCAAGCGCCCCGCGCTGCGTTGCGTCCGGGGCACGAGACCTAGCCCCTCGCAGCCCGGTCCTTCTCGTTCTGCGCCATGATGGACTCCCGCGCCGCTTTCCAGTCGTCGTCGCTCCAGTCGCGGAGCTGGTAGAAATTGCCGCCCATGGCCAGCGCCTGCCCGCCGTCCATGGCGATGGTCTCGCCGTTGATCCAGTCGCAGCCGCCGGAGATCAGGAACACGGCGAGATTCTGCAATTCCTCCATGCTGCCGACGCGGCCCATCGGGTTCATCGCTTTGGTGCGCGCGCCGGCCTCGTCGCCCGGCTTGATGCGCTTGCTCATGCCTTCGGTTGGAATTTCGCCCGGCGCAATCGTGTTCAGCCGGATGCCGTGGCGGCCCCATTCGGTCGCAAGCGACATCGTCATGGCGTGGATCGCGGACTTGCTCATCGCTGACGGCACCACGTAGGGCGAGCCGTTGCGCACCCAGGTCACGGTGATCGACACCACGTTGCCCGGCTGCTTCGCGGCGATCCAGCGCTTGCCGACGGCATGCGTCACGTAGAACGTGCCGTGCATGACGATGTTGGCGACTGCGTCGAAGCCGCGCGGCGAGAGCTCTTCCGTGCGCGAGATGAAATTTCCGGCGGCGTTGTTGATGAGGTCGGTCAGCGCGCCCTCGCGAAAGATGTTCTCGATCATCTCCTCGACCGCGAGCGCGTTGCGGATGTCGACGCCATGGCTGGTGACGCGGCCGCCGTAGAGGTCCATCAGCTCAGTCGCGGTCTCGTCGCACACGATCTTGCGCCGGCCGCAGATGTGCACCTCGGCGCCGAGCTGGAGAAAGCGCGCCGCCATCGACTTGCCGAGACCGGTGCCGCCACCGGTCACAAGGATGCGCCGGCCGGCCAGAAGATTTTCCTTGAACATGGCGGTTCCCCTCGATGGATTTTGAGTTAATTGGTCGATTGACTAAATCTGGCCGCCGCCGTCCTGTAAAGCCGCGACCGATCAAGAACAGGGGAGAATCCGTCGATGGAAGAGCGCGTGTCGATCTCGGTTTCGGAAGGCGTCGCCGACGTTCGCCTGGTGCGGGCGGACAAGATGAATGCGCTCGATCAGGCGATGTTTCAGGCATTGGTCGACGCAACCGACCGGCTTTCCAAGGAAAAAGGCGTGCGCGTCGTCGTGCTGTCCGGCGAGGGGCGGGCGTTCTGCGCCGGCCTCGACATGGGTCGTTTTGCCGCGATGAAGGAGAAGGGCGGCAATGGAATTCCGGGTGGCGAAAATCGTGATCTCACCGTGCGCACGCACGGCAAGGCGAATTTTGCGCAGCAGGCGGTGTGGGGCTGGCGTCAACTTGCGGTGCCCGTGATCGCCGCCGTGCACGGCGTCGCCTTCGGTGGCGGCTTCCAGCTCGCGCTCGGCGCCGACATGCGCTTCGTCGCACCCGATGCGCGGATGTCGATCATGGAGATCAAATGGGGCCTCGTGCCCGACATGGCGGGCACGCCGATCCTGGCAAGCCTCGTGCGCGACGACATCCTGCGCGAGCTCACCTATACGGGCCGCATCTTCTCGGCGCAGGAGGCGATGTCCTACGGCCTCGCGACGCGTATCTGCGATGACCCACGTGCTGTCGCGCTCGAGGTGGCGCGCGAGATCGCCGGCAAGAGCCCCGATGCGATCCGCGCCGCAAAGCGCATGCTGAACAATCTCTCGGTCGATCCGGCTCCCGCGCTGCTTGCCGAATCCGTCGAGCAGCAAAAGCTGATCGGTAGTGCGAACCAGACCGAAGCCGTTCGCGCCAACATGGAAAAGCGCGCGCCGAAGTTCGCGGATTGATGAACTCTTCGTCATGGCCGGGCTTGTCCCGGCCATCCACGTTGTTGGTCGAAGGCGACGAAGCAAGGTCGTGGATCACCGGGACAAGCCCGGTGATGACGAAATAACCGACCTGTCGCCGGTCAACGAAGAAAAGCAAAAATGAGCGAAACGTCCCAACTCTTCCTCGGCCTCGCCTCCGGCGAACGCCACCGCAGCCATGCGGAAGTCGCCGACCGTGCCGATCGCATCGCAAGCGGGCTCGCCGGGATCGGCGTCAGACAAGGCGATTGCGTCTGCATGCTCATGCGCAACGACATCGCCTTCCTGGAAGCTGCCTACGCCGCGATGCGGCTAGGTGCCTACGGCGTGCCGATCAACTGGCACTTCAAGCCGGACGAGATTAACTACATCCTGCAAGACTCCGGCACGCGCGTTTTGATCGCGCATGCCGACATGCTGCACGCCTTGCACGATGCTATTCCTGAAGGCATCACCGTGCTCAGCGTGCCGACGCCGCCGGAAATCCTGAAGACCTACAAGATCGATCCCGGTCATCTGGCAATACCGGACTCCGCCATCGATTTCGATTTGTGGCTCGCACAATTTCAGCCCTATGACGGCCCCGTCGTGCCGCAGCCGATGAACATGATCTACACCTCGGGCACGACGGGCCATCCCAAGGGCGTGCGGCGCAGTGCGCCTACACCGGAACAGATGGCTGCGGGCGATCGCATGCGCGCGATGATCTATGGCCTGAAACCCGGTTCGCGCGCGCTTTTGCCGGGACCGCTCTATCATTCCGCGCCGAACTCGTTCGGCATCCGCGCAGGAAGGCTCGGCGGTGCTCTTGTGCTGATGCCGCGCTTCGAGCCGGAAGAGTTTCTGGCACTGATCGAACGTTATCGCATCGACACCATCTTCATGGTGCCGACCATGTTCATCCGCCTGATGAAGCTGCCGGTCGAGGTACGCCAAAAGTACGACATCTCCTCGCTGCGCCACGTGATCCACGCCGCCGCGCCCTGTCCGCCCGACGTCAAACGCGCGATGATCGAGTGGTGGGGGCCGGTGATCTACGAATTCTACGGCTCGACCGAATCCGGCGCCGTGACCTTCGCGACGTCAGATGACGCGCTGAGGAAACCCGGCACGGTCGGCAAAATCTCGCCTGGCGCCGAGCTGCGCTTCCTGGGCGAAGACGGCCGCGTGCTTGATGTGGGCGAGATCGGAGAAATCTATTCGCGCATGCGCGAGACGGCGGATTTCACCTATCACAACAAGCCCGAGAAGCGCACGGAGATCGATCGCGACGGCTTCATCACCTCGGGTGACGTCGGCTATATCGACGCGGACGGCTACGTCTTCATCTGCGACCGCAAGCGCGACATGGTGATCTCGGGCGGCGTCAACATCTATCCGGCCGAGATCGAGTCCGTGCTGCACGCTGTTCCCGGCGTGCACGATTGCGCCGTGTTTGGCATCCCCGACGCCGAATTCGGTGAGGCGCTGATGGCGGTGGTCGAGCCGCAAGCCGGCATCACGCTCGATGAGGGCTCTATCCGCACCCGGCTCAAGGCCCAGCTCGCCGACTACAAGGTGCCGAAGCACATCGAGATCCGCACGGAGCTGCCGCGCGAAGATTCCGGAAAGATCTTCAAGCGCCGTCTGCGCGATCCCTATTGGGACGAGGCGGGACGGAGGATCTGAGGTCGTGCAGTAGCCCGGATGGAGCGAAGCGCAATCCGGGATCGGCTCCGCGTATCCACGCGCATCCGCGATGATCTCCGGGCGGCCGCGTTCGAGGTTGCGCGTGAGATCGCTGGCAGACTGAGCAATCTATCACGATTTTGCTCCCGATGTCCGCTTGAGAAGTTGCTTCAGGCTCGGTGTGCACACGCGGCATAGAACCGACGGTTACGTTCAAACCACCATTCTCGCACCCGACTTGGCCGCGATGGGTGCTTCCTTGCGTGGCCGCTTGATGATCTTGTCGACCTTTTTCGACCAGTCGCCGTAGTACGCCAGGGCGCATAGAATTCCGATCCCAACGACGCTTATCAGAATTTGAGCAAGTAACGTTCCTGAGCTAGTCGTCAGCACGAAAAAGCCGAGGAACGAGAGAAATATGCCGACGCAGAACACCCGCAGGGACTGTTGGCCGCATTTGATGAGCGGATCGCAAATGGGGCTCTTCAGCCCCTTCCAATCCATTGGCATGAAGCGGATCACGAGCAATGCGATCACAACGAAATGCACGGCTCGGTAAGGCGCAAGATTTGTCTTGTCGTTCGGATTGAAGGCATCAAACATCCAGTCTGGAACGATCTGCCTGATGCTTTCGACGGAAGCCGCCAGCGTTAGGATGAGGGCAAAAACCAGATAGCCGATGCCCAAACTCACGACCCACCGTGAAATGAGGAAAGGTCGGATTTCTGTGCCTCCACCGAGTGCAGTCCACGCGCCCAGACAGAACAGGAACTGCCAGCAGAGGGGATTGAAGAACCAATGGCCTTCGGGATAGGCGGCAAGGTTCCAGCCGAAATGACGGGCCGCGAGATAGAGCAAGAACGACGCTAGTAGCGTGAGACCAGGGCGTCGCAGCATGATCCATAGCACCAACGGAAACAGCGCCATCAATACGATGTAGAGAGGTAGGACGTCGAGGTTGACCGGCTTGAACCGCAACAGGAGGCCTTGTATCAGCATCGCGAAAGGTCTGTCGCCCAGTCTTGCCACATTGAATTGATGGACAAGGGTGTCAAATTGAAAGCGATAAGCGACATATCCGACCGTCGCGACGTAGAGCACAAACACCATGACATGCGCGACGTAGAGTTGCCAAACCCGCCTCCATAGCTGCGTCGCACCGACGACAAACCCATGGTCTCGCATCATGCGGCCAAAGACTAGCGCTGCCGTGTATCCTGATATGAACACGAATAGATCGGCCCCATCGCTGAAGCCGTAGTTGCGCGTGGTGATCCAGTTGACCACGTTATTCGGCATGTGATTGAGAAAAATCGCCCAATTTGCCACTCCTCGCAGCAAATCAAGACGCAGGTCGCGGCCCTGAGAAGGAAAGACGGCTGTAATCTTCATCTTGGCTCGCGAGCCTCAATCGGACGCAACACCGGGCGTTCGACTGCAAATCATACCTTCCGTCTCTTTTGGAAGATTGATTCAGGTCAACCGTCTGCGCGAGCCCGCCACTAACAATGCTCGTATCTGACTGGAGCCGATCCGATGCCGAACCGTGCTTTTAATAGGCCCCACGAGGGACGGGGTACATCAAGAACCAAGGTAACCGTATCCCGTCGCATGGCTTGCTTGGAACGTCATCGCGGTTGCGCTGTTGCCCGCCTATGTCGCGGGCTGACGCGAACCGACGACACTGCGCATGGCGGGCTCTAACGCTTTCTTTGAAACACCGGAAAACGGCTCATTCCTGATCCATGCCGAAGTCAAATGTCTCCGCGGGTGCTCCCTTCCGAACGGTGCCAAATTGATCAAGCGATAGCGTCAACGCGATGGATGAGGAGTTCAGGTCCGCAAGTTCGAGCTTCAGTTGCTTTCCGGAGTCGAGCTTCGCGATGAGATTAGAGTTAACGGGGGCGGCTGCAATGCAGATGTTAGTCAGGCACCAATTGAAAGGAAACTGAGTCGGGGGTCCCTGATCCACGCTGACTTTGACGCCCTTTTGCAGGTTCGCCCCTTGTGGAACGAAAAGTTGCATGCGAGCAGCGCCGTCAGCGCGCCGGATCAGATCGACTCTGGCCACGACCTGACCAAGATCGTCGGTGCCGGTCGATGTCGTACGGCAGATCGCAGTCCCATCACTGGAATTGAAACAGAGCTTTCTCCAAGCCAAGTATTGAATCGTTTGAGGTAGGCGCACCCTGGGAGCTTTTGCTTGTAACTCCGCACCAGAACGGGAGCCGCCCATTTGTTGCTGCGCGCTGCTGGTTGCTGAATGCTTCTCAAGAAATTGGCTTACCAGCGGAGACCAGATGGGTACTGCGTCGGGGGAATCGATCATGAAGTGGCCGTCGCCTCCGAATGCTGGCAGCACATGATATTCGGCGTTTCCTCCCGCCGCTACGAAAGCATCATGCATCCGCTTCGTCAGCTCTGGCCCGAAATAGGTGTCGTTCTCCGTGTATATCCATAGCATCGGTACTCGCGCCGACTGACCGAACTCGCTTGTCGTTGCGACGAGTTCGTCGGGAGCACAGTTGTTGTTCGGTTTGCCATCTACTCTGCCTCCGCGTCCTGCCGCAAAGGTAATGACAGCTTGAACTGACGATGGGTTGAGGCTCGCGAGAGCCATCGACCCCCATCCACCGCCAGACTGACCCACGACGACAACCTTGCCGGGCTGAATGAATTTCTTCTTGCTCATGTAGTCGATGACCCACTCATTCATGGTGGCGATGGCAAGTCCCGGGCCTTTGAAGTTAGGGTTGTTGCAGGTGCCAACGTGCGCAAAGACCGCTCCATAGAGCCCCTGATCTTTGTCATCCAGGCTACTGGCTCCGTATCTCACCGGTGATATGACAAAATAGCCGCGGCTCGCGAACCACCGCGCAGCCGCGCGGTACTCGATAGTCGGGAACATAGTCCGTTCCTGAAGGCCGAGCGCAATTCCGTGATTCATGATCACAAGAGGAAATGGGCCATCGCCGATCGGCCTTACCACGAAGGCAAGCATAGGAAGTGGGAAGGGGAGCGCCCAGATTTCCTCTTGGATTGTTGGCGATGCTGCAACGTCTTCCGCTACCGCCTGGGAATGAAGAGCCGGTGGAGATGCTAGCAAGGCCAGAGCAATCAGAAGGCGCTTCAGCATCTTCTTACTCCGTTCTTGGGAAAAATGCTTCAGATACTATTGGAAGGCTAAGTGGCCGAGACTCGAGCCCTTTGACGTAGATCAAGCCCCGAAGTCTGAAAAATCCTCTGACCTGCGGCCACTCGTGTTGGACTGCCGCCGTGCTCGGGAATCTTGCGCATCCGCTTGTTCCGAATTCTGCCCTCTTCGTCCTGAACAACGAAACGTGTCCTAGGTTGCGCCTTGATAGGTGGGGCGGAAGTTCGGAGGTCTATCGCTGTTTCATAAATCGGATAAGCGAAGCGACATCCGGGACTTTGACGGTACCGACCCGCATTCCGCTTCGCTTCATGCGGGCTACAAGCTCTTAACCAACGCGAAGGCCAATTCCCGGCATTGCCTGGAGCGAATTTCGGAGCTGTCTTCGCAGCAACAGCTTTCGAGCTTATACAAGCGGGGTCATTGACGGCGGATTATCTCATGGCTCCGGTTTCGATCCTGCTCAACTTGCTCTGGATTCTCATCGGCGGTGCCTGGATGGCGTTCGGCTGGCTGGTGGCTTCCATCATCATGGCCATCACCATCATCGGCCTGCCCTGGGCGAGGGCGGCGTTCAACATCGCCGTCTACACGCTCCTGCCGTTCGGCTCAAAAGCGGTGCGGCGCGACGAGGTCACCGGAGAGAGCGATATCGGCACTGGCCCGCTCGGCGTGCTCGGTAATATCGTCTGGTTCCTGCTCGCCGGCTGGTGGCTGGCGCTCGGCCACGTCATTACCGCCGTGATCCTGGCGATCACCATCATCGGCATTCCCTTCGCCTGGGCTCACCTGAAGCTCGCGGGCATCGCGCTCTGGCCGATCGGCAAGGTGATCGTGCCGGCCTAGCCCCAACCATCCCATCTACAACATCTTGTGTTTCTGGTTCGATGCGTCGGGCAAGCCCTACTTTGCATGGGGTTGATTTCGAGGAAAATGAAATCGCGCGCGCCGTTAGGGCAGTCGTCTGAACGACGTTGCCCTTCGCCCTCCAGTGTGCGCCGCCCCCAAGTTTATCTTGCACCGCGGCAAAAAACTTGCACACTCGCCGAGCCGGGCAGCCAAGGGACTTCGAAGGGAATTTAGCCATGTCCCTCCAGACCGTACCATCTGACACAGCGATCGATCGTTCCAACCGCGCCGAGGAGGCCCAGGCGCTGGAGGCCGATGTCCGGCTGCGGGACGATATTCGCCTGCTCGGGCGCATCCTGGGCGACACGGTGCGTGACCAGGAGGGCGCCGACGTGTTCGACCTGGTCGAGCGGATCCGCCAGACCTCGATCCGGTTCCACCGCGACGAGGACCGGCTCGCTCGCCGCGAGCTCGAGCAGATCCTCGACAGCATGTCGATCCCCGATACTTTGCGCATCGTCCGCGCCTTCAGCTATTTCTCCCACCTCGCCAACATCGCCGAGGACCAGAACAACATCCGCCAGATGCGCGCCCGGAGCGCCGCCAAGGAAACCGGATCACGCGGCGGATCGGGCGTGCTGGCGGAGACGCTGGCGCATGCGAAGAGCGCGGGCGTGAGCGCCGACGCGTTGCGCGGCTTCTTCAAGGAGGCCCTCGTCAGTCCGGTGCTGACGGCGCATCCGACCGAGGTCCGCCGCAAGAGCACCATGGACCGCGAGATGGAGATCGCGGCGCTGCTGGACAGCCGCGAGCGCCTTGCCATGACGGCGGACGAGGCCGCGGCCAGCGACGAGCAGTTGCGGCGCGAGGTGCTGACGCTGTGGCAGACCAATCTGCTCCGCCGGACCAAGCTCACCGTGCTCGACGAGGTCGCCAACGGCCTGTCGTTCTACGATTACACCTTCCTTCGCGAGGTTCCGCGCCTCATCAACGCGCTGGAGGATCGGCTGGAAGAGGGCGGCGAGCAGGCGGCAGCCGAGCTCGCCTCGTTCCTGCGCATGGGAAGCTGGATTGGCGGCGATCGTGACGGCAATCCCTTTGTCACCGCCGACGTCATGCGGGGCACGCTACGGCTGCAATCGAGCCGGGTGATGCAGTTCTATCTCAACGAGCTGCACGTGCTCGGCTCGGAATTGTCGATCGCGGCGCATCTTGCCGATATTTCCGAGGAGCTGCGCGCGCTCGCCGAGCGCTCGCCCGACACCTCGCCGCACCGGAGCGGCGAACCCTATCGCCTCGCGGTCTCTGGCATCTATGCCCGTCTGACCGCGACGGCCGAAAAGCTCCAGGTCGAGATCACGCGCCGCCCGGTCGGCAAGGGCGCGCCGTACGAGAGCGTCAGGGAACTGCAGGCCGATCTCGACGTGCTGCATCGCTCGCTGATCTCCAACAACGCCCGCGTCATCGCCCGCGGCCGGCTCCGGCTATTGCGCCGCGCCGTGGACTGCTTCGGCTTCCATCTGGCGCGACTCGACATCCGCCAGAACTCGGCGGTGCATGAGCGCACCATCGCCGAGCTGATCGATGCGGCAAATCCCGGCATGTCCTATCTCGCGCTCGGCGAGGAGGCGCGCATTGCGCTGCTCACCAACGAATTGCGCAGCACGCGCTCGCTGGTCTCGCAATTCATCAAGTACAGTGACGAGACGATGGGCGAGCTCAACGTATTCCATGCTGCCGCGGAGGCGCATGCGAAGTTCGGCTCGGACGCCATTCCCCAATGCATCATCTCGATGTGCAAGGGCATGTCGGACATGCTCGAAGTGGCCGTGCTGCTCAAGGGGGTCGGTCTCGTCAATCCGTCGGGGCGCAGCGCCATCAACGTCGTGCCCCTGTTCGAGACCATCGAGGACCTGCAGGCCTCATCCGGCATCATGGACCGCATGCTGGCGCTGCACGATTACCGCAGGCTCGTCGACAGCCGGGGCAGCGTGCAGGAGGTGATGCTCGGCTATTCCGACAGCAACAAGGACGGCGGCTTCGTCACCTCGGGCTGGGAGCTCTACAAGGCGGAGATCAATCTCGTCGAAGTGTTCGAGCGCCACGGCGTGCGCCTGCGCCTGTTCCACGGCCGTGGCGGCTCGGTCGGCCGTGGTGGCGGGCCGAGCTATGACGCGATCATCGCTCAGCCGGGCGGCGCGGTGAACGGCCAGATCCGCATCACCGAGCAGGGCGAGATCATCTCGTCGAAATATTCCAACGCCGAAGTCGGTCGCAACAATCTGGAGATCCTCGCCGCCGCGACGCTGGAGGCGAGTCTCTTGCATCCGCGCCAGAGCGCGCCGCGGCGCGAATATCTGACCGCGATGGACGAACTCTCGAGCCTCGCCTTCAAGGCCTATCGCGGCCTCGTCTACGAGACCGATGGGTTCGTCGACTATTTCTGGTCGTCGACCGTGATCAACGAGATCGCGACGCTCAACATCGGCAGCCGCCCGGCTTCGCGCAAGAAGACCCGCGCGATCGAGGATCTGCGGGCGATCCCCTGGGTGTTCTCCTGGGCGCAGTGCCGCCTGATGCTGCCCGGCTGGTACGGTTTTGGCAGCGCGGTCGAGACCTGGATCGCGGAGCATCC
This sequence comes from Bradyrhizobium sp. UFLA05-89, assembly GCF_059803475.1. Lineage (NCBI taxonomy): Bacteria > Pseudomonadati > Pseudomonadota > Alphaproteobacteria > Hyphomicrobiales > Nitrobacteraceae > Bradyrhizobium > Bradyrhizobium sp. UFLA05-89. Next base: position 279,084 of record NZ_JBANBA010000001.1, read on the forward strand.
CGACAAGGGCATGCCGTTCCTCAAAGAACTCTACAAGGAATGGCCGTTCTTCCGCATGCTGCTGTCGAACATGGACATGGTGCTTGCAAAAAGCTCGATCGCGATCGCCTCGCGCTATGCGGAGCTCGTGCCGGACGAAGCCTTGCGCGAGAAAATTTTTGGCCGCATCCGCCGCGAATGGCATTCATGCATTGAGACGCTGCTCGATATCATGGGGCAGGACCGGCTGCTGCAAGGCAACCCGCTGCTGGAGCGTTCGGTGCGTCACCGCTTCCCTTATCTCGACCCGCTCAACCACGTGCAGGTCGAGCTATTGAAAGAGCACCGCGCGCAGAATCCGGACGAGCAGGTCCTGCGCGGCATTCAGCTCACCATCAACGGCATCTCGGCGGGCTTGCGGAATACGGGTTAGCGCAACACATTCAGTCGTCATGCCCGGGCTTGACCCGGGCATCCACGTCTCTGCGCAGTCGTGTCTGCACGTGGATGGCCGGGGCAAGCCCGGCCATGACGTGTGGAGGCGATGGGCGCTAAGCGGTGACCGTCACACCGGATCCCAGGTGAAGATGTCGGCCGAGCGATCGAGCTTGTAGAACGAACCCTTCAGCGCCGGCATCGCGTGCTCGGCGATCGACTGCGGTGTCCAGCCATCGCTGCTCTGCACGGAGCGGATCGGGCGTGACTGGCTCATCAGGAATATCTCGTTCATGCGGACGGCAAAGATCTGACCGGTGACGTCCTTGGCGGCGTCGCTGAGGAGATAGGCGACGACCGGCGCGATCAGTTCCGGGCCCATCTTCTGGATCTTCGCCACGCGCGCCTTCTCAGCGTCGGTCTCGGTCGGGATGGTGCCGATCATGCGGCTCCAGGCGAACGGCGAGACGCAGTTCGAGCGCACGTTGAAACGGTTCATGTCGAGCGCGATCGACTTCGACAGGCCGACGATGCCGAGCTTGGCCGCTGCGTAGTTGGCCTGGCCGAAATTGCCGATCAGGCCGGAGGTCGAGGTGAAGTGCACGAAGGAGCCGCTCTCCTGCTCGCGGAACAGCCGTGCGGCGGCGTGGCTGACATAGAACGAGCCCATCAGGTGCACCTTGATGACGGCCTCGAAGGCTTCCACGCTCATGCGGTGGAAGATCATGTCGCGCAGAATTCCGGCGTTGTTGACGACGCCGTCGAGCCGGCCGAAACGATCGGTCGCGCTCTTGACGATCTTGCTGGCGGGAATGGCTTCGGCGACGCTCTCGAAATTGGCCACCGCCGTGCCGCCACGCTTCTTGATCTCCTCCACGACCTCTTCCGCCGGTGCTGCGCTGGAGCCCGAGCCATCCGACGCTCCGCCGGGATCGTTGACGACGACTTTGGCGCCCTCGGCTGCGCACAGCAGCGCGATCTCTCGTCCGATGCCGCGGCCCGCGCCGGTGACGACGACGACCTTGTCCTGCAGTGAATTTGTCATGTGAGTTCTCCGCTATCTGTTCCAATCTCCGCCGTCATTCCGGGGCGCGAAGCGCGAACTATGGTGCGTAATTGCGCACCTGAGAATCTCGAGATTCCGGGTTCATGCCACGCATGCCCCGGAATGACGGGCTGTCACCTCTCGTTCGTGAACACGATCGTGCCGCTCGCGGCGAACATGCCGCCGACGCCGTGGCACACCGAAATCTTCGCGCTCGGTACCTGCGCCGGCGCGATGCCGCGCATCTGGCGCACGCTCTCTTGGAGCGCGTACATGCCGTACATGCCCGAATGCATGTAGGAGAGGCCGCCACCATTGGTATTGAGCGGCAGCTTGCCGCCGGGCCGCGTGTTGCCGTCGGCAATGAAACTGCCTGTCTCCTCATAGGGCATGAAGCCGAGATCGCCGAGACCGAACAGCGGCAGATGCGCGAACGCGTCATAGATCATGAGATGATCGACGTCCTTGTGCGCGATGCCGGCTTCCTTGAAGGCGAGCGGACCCGCGACCTTGAAGGCACGCGAGGAGTTGAACGTCTCCATCTGACTGACCATCGGCGTCTCCACGCTCTCGCCGGTGCCCATGATGTAGACCGGCTTGTGCGGAAAATCCCTGGCGCGGTCGGCCGAGGTCAGGATCAGCGCGCCGCCGCCGTCGGTGACGAGACAGCACTGCAGCAGCCGGAACGGGTAGGCGATCATGCGCGAGTTGAGCACGTCGGCGACCGTGATCGGCTCCTTCATCATCGCGCGCGGGTTCTTCGCCGCCCATTCCCGCTGCACCACCGCCACCATCGCAAGCTGCTCATGGGTGATGCCGTAGGTCTTCATGAAGCGCAGCACGGGAATCGGGAACATGCTGGGCGGGCCGTAGACGCCGAAGGGTGCCTCGAACTGGCCGTTGAGGCTGTCCGGCGCGGTAAAGCGCGGCTGCTTGCCGATCATCGACTTGCCGCTCTCGGCATGGGTGATCAGCACGGTCTTGCACAGGCCGGCTTCGATGGCTGCGGCGGCATGGCGAACGTGGAGCATGAACGAGCATCCGCCGACCGACGTACCGTCGACCCAGGTCGGCTTGATGCCGAGATAATGGCAGACCTGCTGCGGCGTCTCGACGGCGGTGGCAAAGCCGTCGATGTCGGACAGCTCCAGTCCGGCGTCCGCGATGGCATTGAGCGCCGCATCCGCATGAAGTTGGAGCTGCGACATGGTTGGGATGACGCCGAGCTCGGTGGTCTCGGCTGCGCCCACGACGGCAACCTGGTTCCTGCGCATGGCCTATCCCTTCGCCGGACGGAACACGGGGAGGGTGATGGCATCATCGAGCTTCTGAAAGACGACCTCGAGCTTCATGTCGAGCGCGAGTGCTTCCGGCGTCTGCGGACAGTCGATGATGTTGCTCATCATCCGAGGCCCCTCCGCAAGCTCGACCACAGCGATCGCGTACGGTGGAGTGAAGCCCGGCGCGGCGGGGCGGTGGTTGATCACATAGCTGTAGAGAAAACCCTTGCCGCTCGCCTTGAAGATGCTGACCTTGCGGGAAGCGCAGGACGGGCAGAACGGACGCGGAGGGAAATAGACATGCGCGCAGGCGACGCAGCGTTGCAGGCGCAGCTCGCCCGCTTTCGTGCCGTCCCAGAAATGCTGCGTTTCCGGCGTCGGCTTCGGTCGCGCGCGCTGCGGTTCGGCCATTGCGGCAGGTCCTCCCAAGTATGTCCTCCCAAGACGCAGGCGTCACGCCCGCCCGTTTCGATCTTGATGCGACAATTGACTATTGGCAGTCAACGGTCCAGCGACGTGCGCGCATGGTAACTATACCGTCTCGCGCGCAATGCTTGTGTCGAACTGAGCCAGCGCGATAGATTGCGCGTGCCAATATTCCGTGAGACAGACATGCCCAACTTTTTTCCGACACTGGCGAAGCTTGCCGAAGACCTCGAGAGTGGCCGCACAACCTCCCGAAAGCTGGTTGAGGAATGCCTCGCCAGGATCGCCGATCCGGCCGGCGAAGGCCAACGCACCTTCATCCATGTCGACAAGGTTGCGGCGCTCGCCTCGGCTGATGCGATGGATGGATTGCGCAAGGCCAACGCGGCGCCGTCGCGCTATGCTGGTATCCCGATCTCGATCAAGGACCTCTTCGACATCAAGGGGCAGACGACGCGCGCGGGCTCGCGGGCGCTCGACGATTCCGATCCGGCGGAGCACGACGCGGCGGCGGTGGCGCGGCTGCGCCGTGCCGGCTTCGTGGTGATGGGGCGGACCAACATGACCGAGTTCGCCTATTCCGGCATCGGCATCAATCCGCATTTTGGCACGCCGAAGGGCGCCTGGAACCGGGCCGAGGGCCACGTGCCTGGCGGCTCGTCCTCCGGCGCGGCGGTGTCCGTGCTGGACGGTATGGCGCATGCTGCGCTCGGTACCGACACCGGTGGCTCCTGCCGCATTCCGGCGGCCTATAACGGCATCGTCGGCTACAAGCCGACGCAACGTCGCGTGCCGCTCGATGGCTCAGTGCCACTGTCATTCTCGCTCGACAGCATCGGCCCACTGGCGCGAACGGTCAGTTGCTGTGCGGTACTCGACGCCGTGCTGGCGGACGAGCCGATCGTTCCGCTGAAGCCGCGCCCGGTGAAGGGCATGCGGCTTGCGGTGCCGACCACCATTGCACTCGACGACCTCGATACGGCCGTGGCGCAGACCTTCGAGCGGGCGCTGGAAGCGCTCGCCAGTCACGGCGCCGCCATCGAGCGCATCGAGATGTCGGAATTCCACGACATCGGCCCGATGAACGCCAAGGGCGGCTTTGCGGCCGCCGAAAGCTTCGCATGGCATCGCTACCTCATCACGGCCAAGGGTGACGTCTATGATCCCCGCGTCGCGGTTCGGATCATGCGCGGCGAGGCGCAGACTGCGGCCGACTACATCGATCTTCTCAACGAGCGCCGCTCGCTGATCGCGCGGGTCAATGCACGGATCGCGCCCTATGACGCGCTGGTGCTGCCGACCACCGCCAACACGCCGCCGAAGATCGCCGATCTTGCCGACGACAAGGCGTTCACCACGGCTAACCTGCGTGCCTTGCGCAACTGCACGCTCATCAACATGATCGATGGCTGCGCTATCTCGCTGCCGGCCCATCGCGAGGGCGAGGTTCCCGTCGGCCTGATGCTGGCAGGCGCTGGTGGATCGGACCATCGCATTTTCGAGCTTGCTGCCGGCATGGAGGCCGTGATCCGTGTTTGACCTGACCTTCACCGTCGACGCCCAGGACACGACAACGCCGCTGACGCTTGCGATCGACCAGGCCGTCATCGCCGGCTGGACCGGCCGCGATCCCGTCGCGCGCGACAAGCACATTGCCGAGCTTGAGGCCGTCGGCATCGCGCGGCCGGCATCGACGCCGATCTACTACCGCGTCTCGGCGCGGCGGCTGACGATGGAAGACTGCATCGAATGTTGCGGCGGCGAGTCCTCTGGCGAGGTCGAATTCGTGTTGATCGGCTGGCAGGGCCGCATCTTCGTCGGCTGCGGCTCTGATCATACCGACCGCAAGGTCGAGGCCTACAGTGTGACCGTCTCGAAGCAGATGTGTGACAAGGTCGTCGCGCCCGTGCTGTGGGAACTCGAGGATGTGATCGACCACTGGGACAAGATGATCCTGCGCTCCTACGCCTGGATCGAGGGCGAGCGCGTGCTCTATCAGGAAGGCACGCTGGAGGCGATGCTGCCGGTCGATGAGCTGATCGCGCGCGGGTTCGACGATAAGAAGCTGCCCGATGGTTGCGCGATGTTCGGCGGCACCTTCGCGGCCAAGGGCGGCATCCGCCCCGCCGACCGCTTCGAGTTCGAGCTGGAGGATCCGGTGCTGAAGCGGACGATCAAGCACGCCTATGATGTGATTACGCTGCCGGTGCTGGGCTGATGCGTCTCCACCGTCATTGCGAGGAGCTCGCGACAAAATTGCGAAGCAATTTTGCGCTGAGGCGACGAAGCAATCCAGGCGGTTCCGCGGGAAGATTCTGGATTGCTTCGCTTCGCTCGCAATGACGGGGAGGCGGTCGGAAATCGGGTGGCGGCGTGGGCGCCGGGGGTGCGAGGATGAATGCCATGACAGCGATCGCACGAAAACCAGCCCAATTCTCCTCCGCAGCTCGTGCCGCCAGGGTCGACGAACTCGACTGGGCGCACATCGAGGGCGAGCTCGACGCGCAGGGTTGCGCAGTTCTGAAGAGCCTGCTCACGCCCGACGAATGCCGCAGCGTAGCCGCGCTCTATCCCGACGACGCACACTTCCGCAGCCGCATCGTCATGGGCCGTCATGGCTTTGGCCGGGGCGAGTACAAGTATTTCTCCTATCCGCTCCCCGATCTGATCGCGCAATTGCGCCCGGCGCTCTACGCACATCTGCATGGCGTGGCCAATCGTTGGAACGAGGCGATGGGGATCGACATCCGTTATCCCGCGGCGCATGCGGCGTTCCTGAAGCGTTGCCACGAGGCGGGGCAGAGCAGGCCGACGCCGCTGCTGCTGCAATACGAGGCCGGCGACTTCAACTGCCTGCACCAGGATCTCTATGGCGAGCACGTCTTCCCGATCCAGGTCGCGATCCTGCTTTCGGAGCCCGGGCGCGATTTCACTGGCGGCGAGTTCGTGCTGACCGAGCAGCGCCCGCGCATGCAGTCGCGCGCCGAGGTCGTGCCTCTCGCACAGGGCGATGCGGTGGCTTTCGCCGTGCATCATCGCCCGGTGCATGGGACACGCGGCACCTATCGGGTTAATCTGCGCCACGGCGTCAGCCGGATCCGGTCCGGACAACGCCATACGCTGGGGGTGATCTTTCATGATGCGAAGTGAGCGCAGCCGTTGACGGCGGATTTGTTTGACAGCCTCGCCGAGGCGCAGCCACCGCGCGAAGACATCGCGGACGGAGCCGTGCTGCTGCGTGGATTTGCGAAGCCGATCGAGCACGCGCTGATTACCGCCGTCCGCGCGATCACGGCGCAGTCGTCGTTTCGGCAGATGACGACGCCCGGCGGCTATCAGATGTCGGTAGCGATGACGAATTGCGGCGAGCGCGGCTGGATCACCGATCACACCGGCTATCGCTATGACCCGATCGATCCGCTGTCCGAAAAGC